>NZ_JBSFWU010000003.1:0-168573 GCF_053594995.1 Streptomyces sp. NPDC002536 | reverse complement strand
GTCGTGCGTCGGCTGCGGGCCGTCGGTGGCTGGTCGCGCCCACGCGGCGGAGCCGCATGATGTGACCGCCCCGCGCCCCTTACGGGGCGCTGACGCGGTCACCGGAGCGTGTCCGGAGCGTTGGATTTATCGCGGACATGTCACAGAACAACGACAGGGCCCCCTCGTGGACGATCTTGGCTCGAAAGTGCCGTAAGAATTGAGCCCGTCACCAACGAACCACCCACGGGGGAAACATCATGCGCCGTCCGCTCGCAGCCGCTGCCGTCGTTCTCGCGATAGCAGCCTCGGCCACCGCTTGCGACGACAACACCAAGCCCGCCGACGACAAGGGCGCCGGCTCGCAGGCGCCGTCGAATCCGGCACAGGGGGCCGGGGGCACCGCACAGGACCAGGGCAAGGGCGGCCAGTCCGGCGCCCTCGGGGTCAAGAAGACCATCAAGGGGACCAAGTCGGGCGAGCAGCTCGACGTGACGCTCAAGAACTGGGTGGATCCGGCCAAGAGCGACAACAAGTACACCCCGCCGAAGCCGGGCAAGAAGTACGTCGCCGCCCAGTTCGAGATCGTCAACACCGGCACGGCGCCCTACGCCGACAGCCCGACGAACAGCTCGCGGGTCATCGACGCCCAGAACGAGCGCTACAACGCCAGCGTGCTGTCCAGCATCGCCGAAGGGCCGTCCCTGGCCGCCGACCTGAAGCTGGCGACGGGTCAGAAGACCGAGGGCTGGGTCGTCTTCTCGGTGCCCGAGAAGACCACGGTGGCGTCCGTGGAGTTCTCGATGGACTCGGGGCTCTCCAAGGACGCCGCGCAGTGGACCCTCAAGAAGTGACGCACAGCCCCTGCGGGTTCAGCCGCTTCACTTCGTAACGGCTGGTCAGTGGGCCGCGCACGGCGGCGGCCGCGTGGCCCGCACCGACCGGCACGTCGACGATGGTCCAGCCCGCGGGCCAAGGGGGCGTGCCGGGGCCGCCGTTGCCCAGGTAGTCGAGGTCGGGGGAGCGGCCGAGGCCGGTGCCCAGGCCCTTGAGGTAGGCCTCCTTGCGCACCCACAGCCGGGTGAAGACCGCCGGGCGCCGCACCACGGGCGCGGCCATGACCTCGCGGTGCTCGGCGGGGTGGAGCGCCTGGGACACCTGCTCGACGGTGCGCCCGGCGGCGAGCTGCTCGGTGTCGACGCCCACCGGGGCGGCGG
Source organism: Streptomyces sp. NPDC002536 (assembly GCF_053594995.1). Classification (NCBI taxonomy): domain Bacteria; kingdom Bacillati; phylum Actinomycetota; class Actinomycetes; order Kitasatosporales; family Streptomycetaceae; genus Streptomyces; species Streptomyces sp. NPDC002536. The sequence goes on along the minus strand of NZ_JBSFWU010000003.1, from coordinate 167,377 downwards.
CCACGCCGACGAGCACGAGGTTGCCGCCGTGGGACATCGAGAAGTGCGGTGCCCCGGCGGCCTTCACGGCGGGCCGCCCGTGCGGCTTGCCGCAGCACGGGCACGGCTCGCGGGTGAACTCCACCTCGCCGGGGGCGACGCCCAGATAGGCGCCCAGCACCCGGCGCAGCATGAGGTGCGCGGCCACGTACTTGGCGCGGTCGAGGTCGTGGACGAAGCCCTCGGCCCGTTCGCGTTCGCCCGCGTCCAGCGGGGAGCGGTCCGGGGCGGCGGAGTGCAGCCAGGCGTCGGGGGTGTGCAGCAGCCAGAGGTCCAGGGCCCCTTCGGCGGGCCGGGCCACGGCCTCGGGCCAGGGTGTGGCGGGGGAGGCGTCCGGACGGAGGGCGGCGGGGGCCGGGTGAAGCTGCACGGGTCGCTCCGGTGTTTCGGTGACGGTGCTTTCGGCGGCGGGGTCGTACCAGGTCGTACCCGGCCGTGCGGGCAGAATGACGCAGCGTACCCGAGTCCTATGTCCGGCGGGTATCGGGTACGCCGAACACGAGCATTTTCGGGCTCAATTCGTCACGTCATGGTCACGTATGGACTCGGTGCAATCAGGTCACATCCTGGGCCCGGAGGGAAGCGGGACGCCTGACTTCGGCCACCGACCGTCTTTATTCTGGCTCAAACGTGGTGGGTGGTCACGAGTTCCCCTGTTACCGTCGTTTCCGATCTTGGTCGTGCAAGTCGGCTCATTCGAGACCGACTTGCGGAACGTCACCGGACAATCCGGCATCTTCCCCTACGACCAGGCGCCAGAGGTCGCGTGTGGCTTCATGAAAGAGGAAACACTGTGGCGGTCACTCTCGAGACAGAACAGGTCTCCCCCCGGATCCCCGTAGGCCGCTCCACCGAACTGAACACCCTGCTGCGGCAGGCCGCCCGGGCCCGGGCGGGCTCCGCCCGGGCCGTCCTCGTCCGCGGCCCGGCCGGAATCGGCAGAACCAGTCTGCTGTCCGCCGTCGCCGAACGCCTGCAGGCGGACGGAGTGACCGTACGGCGCTTCGGCGGACGCCCCGACGACAACGACGGCACGGCATCCCGCCGCGCCGTCGACGTGCTTCTCGCCCCGGACCCCGAAAACACCGACCCCGTCCCCGCCGACCCGCACACCGACCGGCGCCGCCTCCACGGACACCTCCTCGGCCTGCTGTCCGCCGGCCCGCTGGCCCTCGTCGTCGACGACGCCCAGTGGTGCGACGAAACCTCCCTGCGCTGCCTCGACTTCGTCCTGCGCCGGGCCGCCGCCCGCCCCCTGTTCGTCCTGCTCTCCCAGCGCACCGAGTGCGAGGGCCCCGGCGCGCCCGTCCTCGCCGAACTCCTCGCCCACGACCGCTGCGCGCTGCTCGAACTCGGCCCCCTGGACCGTTCCGAGGCGGCCCGCATGATCGAGAGCGCCCTCGGCAGCCCCGCCGACGACCTCTTCGTCCGGCGCTGCGCGGAGGCCAGCGGCGGCAACCCCCTCGTGCTCGGCCGGCTGCTCGCCGGGCTGCGCGGCGCCGGCGTCCGCCCCGACGCCGCCGGACTGCGCCGGCTCGGGGCGGTGCGCGAGGGGATCCTCGCCTCGATGGTCCCGGACCTGCTGGCCGGACAGCCGCGCCACGTACGCCGGGTGGCGATCGCCCTGGCCGTCCTCGGCCGCGGCGAGGCCGACCTGCTCGGCGCGCTCTGCGGCGTGACCGGCACCCGCGTGGAGCCCGCCCTCGGCGACCTGCGCCGGGCCGAGGTCGTCCTCCCCGGCGCCCCCGCCGAGATGCGCGACGCCGTCCGCGAGGCCATCCTCGGCGGCATCGCCGCACCCACGCTCCAGCAACTGCGCGTGCGTGCCGCCCGCGTCCTCAGCGACGCCGGACGGCCCGCCACCGAGGTCGCCGACCAACTCGTGCTCCTGGAACGGCTCGACGAGCCCTGGATGCTCGCCGTGCTCCGCGACGCCATCGCCGAGTCCCCCAGCCGGGCCGCGACCCGGGCAGCCGTCCGCTGTCTGCGCCGCGCCCTGGAGTCGCGGCTGACGGCCGCCGAGCGCAAGGACGTCCACGTCGAACTGGCCAGGGCCTCCGTCCCGACGGCCCCCGCCACCGCCCTGTGGCACCTGCGCCAGGCCCTCGCCACCGCCGCCGGCCCGCGTGAACAGGCGCCCATCGCCGTGGAGTACGGCATGGCGGCCCTGGGCACCCGCTGCGCCCCCGACGCCGTCCGCGCCCTCGACCACGTCCTCGACGGCCTCACCGGCGAAATCGGCACCGACCCCGCACCCGCCGACCGCGAGCTCCACACCACCCTCGCCTCCGCCCTGCTGGTGACCGCCGTCAACGACAGGACCGCGATGTCCGTGGCCCGCGAACGGGCCGCCTCCTGGCCCGTACCGCAGGGGGACAGCCCCGCCGAACGCCAACTGCTCTCCGCCCTCAGCACGTTCGCCGCGCTGGAGGGCCGCCCGGCCGACCAGGCGGCCGCCCTCGCCCGGCGGTCCCTGCGGGTCGAGGAGGCCGCCCCCGCCGGGTGGTGGGTGCTGGGCTCCTCCCTCGTCCTCTCCCTGGCCGACGCCGTCGACGAGGCCCACGCCGGCCTGGAGCGCTCGCTGACCAACGGGCAGGCGTGCTACGCGCCGTGGATGCAGGTCGCCGCCCTGGCCGGACGCTCGCACACCCTGCACGGCACCGGCGACGTCACCGGCGCGCTGCACGACGCCCGGGCCGCGGTCGCGCTCGCCGAACAGAACGGGATGACCGGCGCCGTGCCCCTGGCCCACATCGCCCTGGGCAACGCCCTGCTCTCCCAGGGCGAGGCCGGCCCGGCCCGCACCGTCCTCGACCGGATCGCCGGCGCCGGCGACAACCTGGAGGCGCGCGTCTGGGAGTGGCACCAGTACCTCTACGCCCGGGGCCGGGTGCTGCGCGAACTCGGCGACCTGGACGGCGCGTTGGACGCCTGGCGGCGCTGCGGGGACAGTCTGGACGAGGCCGGGGTGGCCAACCCCGTGCTCGCCCCCTGGTGGCTGCCCGCCACCGACACCCTCGTCCGGACCGGCCGCACCGCGGAGGCCGCCGCCGTCGCCGAGCAGGCCCAGGCGGGGGCCCTGCGCTGGGGCACCCCGCGCGCCCTCGGCCTCGGCCTGCTCGCCGCCGCCGCCGTGGCCCGGGGCCGGGCCCGGCTGCAACTGCTCGCCGAGGGCGTCGACGCCCTCGCCGCCTCCCCGGCCCGCCTGGAACTCGCCAAGGCCGAGTACCTCCTGGGCCGCGAACTGCTGGGCCGCGACGACGCCCGCGGGGCCCGCCACCACCTGCGCCGGGCCATCGAACTGGCCACCCGCTGCGGCTACCACGTCCTCGCCGCGCTCGCCCGCGAACTGCTCGTCACCGCGGGCGGCCGGATGCCGCAGCTCGCCACCAGCCCGCTCGACTCCCTCACCGAGAGCGAGCGCCGCGTCGCCGCCCTCGCCCAGGGCGGGGTCAGCAACAAGAAGATCGCGGAAGCCCTGTTCATCACCACCCGCACCGTGGAGATGCACCTGACCAACGTCTACCGCAAGCTGGCCGTCCGCGGCCGCGCCGACCTGCCCGGCGGCCTCGGCCTGGCCGTCCAGGGCCACTGACCGTACGGGGGGACATGAGACGCACGACAGCGGCACCGCCGGGCGGCATCCCGGACGGAACGACACCGCTCCCCGGACGCCGGGACGAAGAAGACCTGCTGCACTCCCTGCTGCAGGACCTGCGGCAGGGCCGGCCCGCCCTCGTCGGCGTGCAGGGCCCGCCGGGCATCGGCCGCAGCGCCCTGCTCGACCGCGCGGCCGTCCTCGCCGAACGGGCCGGCGTGCGGACCGTCGCGGCCCAGGCCTGCCGCGAGGAGGCGGACCTGCCCCATGCCGTCGCCGAACAACTGCACGCCGCCCTCGGCACCGGGCGGCAACCGGCCCAGCTCTGCGCGGCGTTGCTCGCGGCCGCCCGCGAACAGCCCCTGCTCGTCGTCGTCGACGACGTCCAGTGGGCCGACGCACCCTCGCTGCACGCACTCCAGGCCCTGGCCCGCCGGCTCGCCGGCACCTCCCTGATGCTGCTCACCGCCCGCAGCGACGCCCTGCCCCCGGGCCCGGACGACCGCATCGAACCCTGCCCGCTGGCCGACGGACGCGCCGTCGCCCGGCACACCCTCGACCTCGGCCCGCTCACCCAGGACGCCGTCGGCGAGGTCCTGGCCCGGGCCTGGAGCACGGTGGTGGACCCCGGCTTCCGGGAGGCGGCGGCCCGGGCCGTCGGCGGCAACCCCGCCGTACTGCGCTCGGTCGTCCGCCGGTTCGGCCGGCACGGCTGGCGCCCGTGGATCGACCACCTGCCCCACCTGACCGACAGCGCCGCCGAGGCCGTCCGCGAACGCACGCTGCGCACCCTCGCCGTGCTCCCCGAGGAACTCCTGGACGTCCTGCGCGTCGTCGCCGTGGCCGGAGAGGACTGCAGCACCGGCATGATCGCCTCCCTCGCCGAACCCCGCACCACCGGCGCCGCCCGCGCCCTCACGCTGCTCTCCGGCACCGGCCTGCTCACCCCCGGCCCCCGGCCCGCCTTCCGTGAACCCAAGGCGGCCGAGGCCGTCCTGGGCCGGCTCAGCACCGAGCGGCGCGAGGAACTGCACGCCCGCGCCGCCGACTGGGCGCACCGGGTGGCCGTCCCCGACAGCGGTGTGGCGCGGATGCTGCTGGGCGCACGGGTGCTGGGCGCCGCCTGGGCGGTGGACGTCCTGCGCCGGGAGGCCGCCCGCTGCCGCCTCGCCGGGCGGGGGACCGCCGCGGCCCGGCTGCTCCAGCGCGCCCTGCGCGAGCCGATGCCCCCGCCGCTGCGCGTGCGGCTGCTGACCGATCTGAGCGCGGCCGTCCTGCCCTCCGAGCCCGAGGCAGCCGACCGGCACCTGCGCCAGGCCCTGCTCGTCCCCGCCCACGCCGACGCCGGGCCCTCCTGGGTACGGGCCGCCGAACTCCTCGTGGCCCGCGGCGACGTCGTCGCCGCGCAGCCGCTGATCGCCCAGTGCATCGGCCGGACGGAACCGGGCTCGGCGGACCGCGCCGCACTGCGCGCGCTGTACTGGCTCGCCGAGCAGAGCCAGCCCGAGGCCGTCCACGAACTGGACCGGCCCCCGGTCGACGAGCTCCCGGAGCTGCCCGAGCAGCCCGCCGAAGCGGCCGGGGCCGCCTGGCGCGCCGCCCTGCTCGGCCGCGACGTCACCCGCACCCGGCAACTGGCCCGCGCCGCCCTCGCACCGGAGGCCCGGGCGGTCGTCCCGCCGACCCTCCAGGTGGCGGCCTGCCACGCGCTCGTGCTCAGCGGCGACTTCGCCGAGGCCCGCGCCGCCCTCGACAGGGTGCTGGTGTACGCCGAGCACACCGACTCCCGTGCGGTCGCCGGGCTCGCCCTGCTCGTCGCGGGCCTCACCGAACTGCGCCGGGGGCGGCCCGACGCGGCGACCGTCGCCCTGAACCGGGCCCAGGAGGTCATGCTCCCGCACTGCTGGCACCCGCTGATGACCCCTGGCCTCATCGCCCTCAAAGCCCTGCTGTTCCTGGAGCGCGGCGACCGGAGCGCGGCCGAACGGACCCTCGCCCTGGCCCGCCCGGCCGGCGCCGAGGGCGGCCTGGCCTGGGCCTATCTGCTCTACGCCCGCGGCCGGGTGCGCCTGGCCGACGGGCAGCGCGAGCAGGCGCTGGCCGACCTGCTGGAGTGCGGGCGGCTGCTGCTCTCCCGCCAGGTCCTCAACCCGGCGCTGCTGCCCTGGCGTTCGGCTGCCGCCCTGGCCCACGGCCCGGAGCCGGACGGCCCGGTGGCCGCCGAGCTGCTCGCCGACGAACGCCGCCTCGCCCTCGCCTGGGGCGCCCCCGGCATCGTGACCGAGGCCCTGCTCGGCACCCTCACCGGCGGCCGGCTGCACCACCCGCACCCGGCCGCCGGGGCACCGGCCAGCTGGCAGTACCGGCAGGCGCTCGTCGCCCTGGGCACCGCGCCCTTCTCCGGCCACCGCACCATCGACTCCCTGCTCGGCAGCGGAGCCACGGCCGCCCGCCCGGCCCCCGCCGAGGAACGGCCCGCCGTGCCCGCGCCGGGCACACAGCACGGGCTGACCGACGCCGAACTGCGCGTGGCCGCACTGGCCGCGGGCGGCCTGGCCAACCGCGCCATCGCCGCCGAACTCCAGGTCACCCTGCGCACCGTCGAACTCCACCTGACCAAGGCCTACCGCAAGCTGGGCATCCGGGGGCGCCCGCAGCTGGCCGCGGCGCTGGGCCCCCTACCCATGGAGAGAGCATGATCCCCCTGCTGTTCGACCGGCAGCACGAACTCGACCTGATCACCGCCGCGATGGAGGGCGCGGAGCAGGGCGCCGGATCCCTCGTCGTCGTCACCGGCGGCGTCGGCAACGGCAAGACCGCGCTGCTGCGCGCCCTGCCCGCGGCCGCCGAGCGGCGCGGGATGCAGGTCCTGACCGCCAGCGGCGCCGTGCTCGAACGGGACTTCCCGCTCGGCGTGGTGAGCCAGCTCCTGGACTCCCTGCTGGCCGGAACGCCCGCCGACCCGCTCTGCGACCCCTCCGGTCCCGAGCGGCACGGCGAACTGCTCTCCCTGGTCGCCGAGCGCAGCGCACGCACCCCCCTGCTGATGCTCGTCGACGACCTCCAGTGGGCCGACACGCCCTCGCTGCGCTGGCTCGGCCTGCTGGCCAAGCGGCTGGGCGGCCTGCACGTCGCCGTGGCCGCCACCGTGCGCGAGGGCGACCCCGGCGCCGACGAGCCCCGCGTCCACGACATCACCGACCGCGCCGCCCACGTCGTGCGCCCGGGCCCGCTGACCCCGGCGAGCACCGCGGCCCTGGTCGCCGACCGCTTCGGGCGGGCGGGCGACTTCGCCTATGTGACGGCCTGCCACGAGGCCACCGGCGGCAACCCGATGTTCCTCACCGCCACCCTGGCCGCCCTCGCCGGCACCGGTGAACCCGTGGCCGCCCGCGCGCACACCGTGCGCGAGCCCGGCCTGGCCTCCCTGCGCGAGCGGCTCGCCGTCGCCCTGCGCTCCCAGCCCGCGCCCGTGCGCGAACTCGCCAAGGCCCTCGCGGTCCTCGACGAGGCCGCCGACCCGGAGCTGGCCGGCCGCCTCGCCGGACTCGACGGCACCGGCCGGGAGGAGGCCGTCCGGGGGCTGCGCCGGCTCGGGCTGCTGGCCGACGGGCCCGGCCTGCGCTTCGTCCACCGGGCCGTGCGGGACGCCGTCGAGGAGTCGATGACCCCCGCTGAGCAGGAGGACATCCACGTCTACGCCGCCCTGCTCCTGCACAGCGCCGGCCACTCCGCCGAACTGGCCGCCACCCAGCTCCTCGCCGCCACCTCCTGCCACGACACCTGGGCCGTCGAGGTGCTCCGGGCCGGCGCCACGACCGCCGTACGGCGCGGCGCGCCCCGGGACGCGGCCCGCTACCTGCGCCGCGCCCTGCTGGGCAGCGCACCCGCCGGGCCCGACCGGGCGGCCCTCCTGGTCGAACTGGCCACCGTGGAGCGCGCCTTCGACCCGCAGGCCGCCATGCGGCACCTCTCGCAGGCCCTCCTGCTGCTGCCCACCGCCGCCCAACGTGCCCTGGCGGCCGCCCGGATACCGCCCTCGCTGCTCGGCGGCTGCCCGCCGCCGGTCGTCGACGCGGTCGTCAAGCTGGCCGCGGAACTGGGCGACCCCGGGGCCCTGCGCGGCACCGAACGGCAGATGGCCCTGCGCATGGAGGCCCGGGCCCGCCACGTGGCCGTGGCCGGACCCGAGGAACTGGTCCTGAGCGCCGACCGGTTGCGCACCCTGGGCCCGGTGCCCCGCCTGGACACCGCGGCCGAGCGGGAACTCGTCACGGTGCTGCTGCACGGCGCCACCCTGACGCAGCGCATGACCGCGGCCGAGGTCGCCCCGCTGGCCAACCGCGTCCTGCAGTACGAGCCCGCCGCACCGGGCCACGTGCACACGGCCCTGCCGCTGCTCGCCCACGTGCTCGTCGCCGCCGACTCCGTCGAGGCCGTCGGCTGCTGGCTGGAGACCGCGCGCGAGCGCGCCCGCAGGGAGAACGCCACCGTCCCGCACGCCGTGATCTCCCTCGAACTCGCCCACGTCCTGCTCGCCCAGGGCCGGCTGGAGGAGGCCCGCGCCCGTGCCGAGGAGGCCCTCGACCTGGGCATCGCCGACTGGGCGACGCTCCAGGCCATGACCGCCATCGTGCTGGTCACCCTGCAGACCCGGGACGCCGAGCTGTCCCGGCGGCTGCTCTCGCACCGCCGCGAGGGCGACGGGCACGGCTACCGGCCCTCCTCGCTCCAGCTCATCCGCGGCTCCAACGCGGCCGCCCGCGGCGACCTGCCCACCGCCCTGGAGTACTTCCTCGACTGGGGCCGCTCGGCGGAGCGCGCCGACTGGTGCAACCCCGCGGTCTTCCCCTGGCGTTCGTGGGCCGCCGGGCTGCACTACCGGCTGGGCCGGCAGGACCACGCCCACGACCTCGTCGACGAGGAGTACGAGCGCGCCGTGGCCTGGGGCACCCCCGTGGCCATCGGCCGCGCCCAGCGGGTCAAGGGCGCGGTCACCGAGGGGGAGCGCGGCATCGAGCTGCTGCGCGAGTCCGCCGCCACCCTGGAACATTCCGTCAACGCCATGGAACGGGCCCGCACCGCGCTGCTGCTCGGGCGGCGGCTGCAGGCGGCGGACCGGCCCGCCGAGGCCGAGGTGCGGCTGCGCCAGGCCCGCGACCAGGCCCTCGCCTGCGGCGCGCCGTGGATCGTGGAACGGGCGCGCCGCGAACTGCACACCATGGCCTCCGGCCAGACCTCGCTGGCCGTCGAGGCCCTCACCCGCACCGAACGCCGGGTCGCCGGGCTCGCCGCCCACGGAGCGTCCAACAAGGACATCGCCGAGCAGCTGGAGGTCAGTTCACGGGCGGTGGAGAAGCACCTCACCCGCGCCTACCGCAAGCTCCAGGTGGCGGGCCGGGCGGAACTGGCCGCCGTCGCCCACCTGTTGCCCGGCCCGGCGGGGGCAGGCGCCCCGTAAGGGGCGCGGGGAACTGCGCGACCAGCCACCGACTGCCCGCAGTCGACGCACTGCCCAGGTCCGGGGCGAAGCCCCCGGCACGCCGTCTGCGGGCGCGTCGTGGCCGGTCGCGCAGTTCCCCGCGCCCCTTACGGGGCGCGAAGATCCGTGGAACCGTACCGAACCCCCGGTCCACCGGTACCGCCGGTAACCGAACCCTGTGCCCGTACCCGCAGGGTTAGCCCGTCGGGGGATCCATCTCGTTGACAGCCTCACATCGCCTCCATACGGTCATTTCGACGGCGCCGATCAGTCGGATGCCCACCCCGTGAAAGGGCATACATGACCCAGGCTCCACCGGTGACCTTCTCGACGGTCCGTGAGAACTGCTTCGGTCCGTCGGCGGAGATACGGTCACTGCGGCAGAAGGAGCCCGTCACGCGCATGGCATTCGCCGACGGCCGCCTCGGCTGGCTCGTCACCGGATATTCCGCCGCGCGCGCGGTGTTATCCGATTCCCGCTTCAGCGCCCGCGGAGAACTCGGGCACCCGCCCGTGCCGCGCGCCGCGACCCTGGAGGAGCACCCGCGCTGCCGCACGCTCCTCACCGGACAGTTCACCGCCCGCCGGATGCGGCAGCTGACCGAGTGGACCGAGCGGATCACCCGCGAACACCTCGACGCCATGGAGACCATGGGCTCCCCGGCCGACCTCGTCGAGCACTTCGCCCTCCCCGTCCCCTCGCTCGTCATCGCCGAACTCCTCGGCGTGCCCCGTGCCGACCGGGAGAAGTTCCAGCACGACGCCCGGCTGTGGAGCAGCTTCGGCCGGTCCACCGAGGAGGTCACCGCGGCCTTCGTCTCCCTCGGCGCCTACCTGCTCCGGCTGGTGCGGCTCAAGCGCGCGGAGCCGGCCGACGACCTCCTCAGCGGCCTGATCGCCGCCGACCCCGCGCTCACCGACGAGGAACTCGCCTCGATCGCCTTCCTGTTACTGGTCGCCGGCCACGGGACCACCGCCCACCAGCTCGCCCTCGGCGCCTTCCTGCTGCTCGAACACCCCGACCAGCTGGCCGCCCTGCGCGCCGGCCCCTCCCTGGCGGAGCGCGCGGTGGAGGAGATGCTGCGCTACCTCAGCATCGTCCACCACGGCCCCACCCGGGCCGCCCTGGAGGACGCCGAGATCGAGGGCACCCTCGTCAAGGAGGGCGAGGTCGTCGTGGTCTCGCTCAGCGCCGCCAACCGCGACCCCGCACGCTTCGAGCGGGCCGAGACCCTGGACGTCTCCCGCGAGGACACCGGACACCTCGCCTTCGGCCACGGCATCCACCAGTGCCTCGGCCGGCAACTGGCCCGCATCGAACTGCGCGTCGGCCTCACCGCGCTCCTCGAACGCTTCCCGCAACTGCGCCTGGCCTGCCCCGCGGAGGAGATCCCCCTCCGCCACGACATGCAGGTCTACGGCGTCGACCGGTTGCCGGTCGCCTGGTGACCGTCCCCGTCACCCCCCGGACCACCCTTCCCCCCACCCCCGAAGTACCGTCTCGGAAAGGTCAGGTAGACCCCGCGTGACTGCACAACAGCACTTGTCCCGTCGCCGCATGCTCGGCATGGCCGCCTTCGGCGCCGCCGCCCTCGCCGGGGGCACCACCATCGCCACCCCGCGCGCGGCCGCCGCCGCCCGGTCCGCGGCCGACGACGGCGGATTCGTCCCCGCCGTCGTCATCGGCACCGGCTACGGCGCGGCCGTCTCCGCCCTGCGCCTCGGCGAGGCGGGCGTGCAGACGGTGATGCTCGAGATGGGCCAGCTGTGGAACCAGCCCGGCCCCGACGGCAACATCTTCTGCGGCATGCTCAACCCGGACAAGCGCTCCAGCTGGTTCAAGAACCGCACCGAGGCCCCGCTCGGCAGCTTCCTCTGGCTCGACGTGGTCAACCGGAACATCGACCCCTACGCCGGTGTCCTGGACCGCGTGAACTACGACCAGATGTCGGTCTACGTGGGACGCGGCGTCGGCGGCGGCTCGCTCGTCAACGGCGGCATGGCCGTGGAGCCCAAGCGCTCCTACTTCGAGGAGATCCTCCCGCGGGTCGACTCCTCCGAGATGTACGACCGCTACTTCCCCCGCGCCAACTCCATGCTCCGCGTCAACCACATCGACACCAAGTGGTTCGAGGACACCGAGTGGTACAAGTTCGCCCGCGTCTCGCGCGAGCAGGCGGGCAAGGCCGGGCTGGGCACCGTCTTCGTCCCCAACGTCTACGACTTCGGCTACATGCAGCGCGAGGCCGCCGGCGAGGTGCCCAAGTCCGCCCTGGCCACCGAGGTCATCTACGGCAACAACCACGGCAAGCAGAGCCTGGACAAGACCTACCTGGCCGCCGCCCTCGGCACCGGCAAGGTCACCATCCAGACCCTGCACCAGGTCAAGCAGATCCGTCAGCAGAAGGACGGCAGCTACGTGCTGACCGTCGAGCAGAAGGACACCGACGGCAAGCTGCTGGCCACCAAGCAGATCTCCTGCCGCTACCTGTTCCTGGGCGCCGGCAGCCTCGGCTCCACCGAACTGCTGGTGCGCGCCCGCGAGACCGGCACCCTGCCGAACCTCAACTCCGAGGTGGGCGCGGGCTGGGGCCCCAACGGCAACATCATGACCGCCCGGGCCAACCACATGTGGAACCCCACCGGCGCCCACCAGTCCTCGATCCCCGCCCTCGGCATCGACGCCTGGGACAACAGCGACTCCTCCGTCTTCGCGGAGATCGCCCCCATGCCGGCCGGCCTGGAGACGTGGGTCAGCCTCTACCTCGCGATCACCAAGAACCCCCAGCGCGGCACCTTCGTCTACGACGCCGCGTCGGACCGCGCGAAGCTCAACTGGACCCGTGAGCAGAACGCTCCCGCGGTCAACGCCGCCAAGGCGCTGTTCGACAAGATCAACAAGGCGAACACGACGATCTACCGGTACGACCTCTTCGGCACCCAGCTGAAGGCCTTCGCCGACGACTTCTGCTACCACCCGCTCGGCGGCTGCGTCCTGGGCAAGGCGACGGACGACTACGGCCGCGTCGCAGGCTACAAGAACCTCTACGTGACGGACGGTTCGCTGATTCCGGGTTCCGTCGGGGTCAACCCGTTCGTGACCATCACGGCGCTGGCCGAACGGAACGTCGAGCGCATCATCAAGCAGGACGTCACGGCGTCGTAATTCCCGTCGACAGGCCAGGAATGCCGGGGGGTTTCCCCGGCATTCCTGCATGCCCACCGCACCATCCCGGAAGGAACGCCCCCATACCGTGAATGCCGACGACAACAGCCTGTGGATCCGCCGGTACCACCCGCGCCCGGACGCTGCCGTCCGGCTGGTCTGCCTCCCGCACGCGGGCGGTTCCGCGAGCTTCTACTTCCCCGTCTCGCGGTCGATGCCGGACTTCGCCGACGTGCTGTGCGTGCAGTACCCCGGCCGCCAGGACCGCCGCACCGAGCCGCTGATCGACAACATCCCCGACCTCGCCGACAAGGTCTTCGAGGCCCTGCTGCCCTGGACGGACCGGCCGCTGGCTCTGTTCGGCCACAGCATGGGCGCCATACTCGCCTTCGAGGTCGCCCGGCGCCTGGAGCGCGAGAAGGGCATCGTCGCGGCCGCCCTCATCGCCTCCGGCCGCCGCGCCCCGTCCACGCACCGCAACGAGACGGTGCACCTGCGCGACGACGAAGGCCTCATCGACGAGGTGAAGGAACTCAGCGGCACCGACACCCAACTGCTGGGCGACGAGGAGGTGCTGCGCATGATCCTGCCGTCCATCCGCGCCGACTACCGCGCCATCGAGACCTACGCGTACGAGCCGGGGGAGCCGCTGCGGTGCCCCGTGCTCGGCCTGGTCGGCGACGCCGACCCGAAGGCGACGGTGGAGGAGGCCGCAGCCTGGGAACAGCACACCGAGGGCCCGTTCTCCCTGCAGGTCTTCCCCGGCGGGCACTTCTACCTCGCGCAGCACCAGGCGGAGGTCATCAAGGCGATGGCAGACGTGTTGCGGTAGGTGTGACGCCCACCCCGCGCCCCAAAGGGGCGCGGGGAACTGCGCGACAAGCCCAGGACGGCCCGCAGCTTACGACGTCTGCAAGTCCCCCAACGTCTTCCCGTTGAAGTCGACCCAGTCACCGAACGCCGCGGCCCCGGGGGCACGCCCCCGAACGCTGCTGAGCGTCCCGTCCATGCCGAGTGCAACGGCAACGCTGCGCCCCTTGGCATCCTGCGCGAACCCGACGGTCCCGAGATGCGGGACACCCGCGTCCTGCCAGGGGCCCGGGCGCCCGGAACCGGCCGACAGCCGGACCAGCCCCTTGCCGTCGCGGGCGGCGAGCACGGTCGTGCGGCCCGCCTGCTCCAGCGCCACCCGGCCGTAGCCGCCGATCGCCTGGCACTGCGCGGTCACCCGCCAACTGCCGTTCTCCGGGCGGTCGGCGACGACCACGCGGGCGGTGGACGGCTCGCGCGAGGCCATCCGCACACCCCCGCCCGGCAGCACGGCCAGGGTCAGCGGGCCGGTGGTGGCGGGCAGCCGGGTGGGCCCGGCGAGCCGCAGCGGCCCCCCGGACTCGTCGGACATCCAGTGCAGAACGGTCCTGGTGTCGGCGGCGACGAGATGGACGCGGCCCTTGGCGTCGAGCACCGCGTCGAGACCGTCCTCGACCTTCACGGGGGTGTCGTCCGTCTGCTGGTCGACCTGCTCCCAGTCGCTCCAGTCCCGGCCGTCCGCACCCCGGCGGGTGCTGACGCCGCCCGCGTAGTCCTTGACGAAGACGTGGACCGTGCCGTCCTTGGCCGCCACCGCGACGGGGTAGCCGACCTCCATCGACCGCTCGGGGTCGTCCTCGGGGGAGCCGAGGGACTCCCATGCACCGAAGGCCGGGGTGCGGCCGGGGGAGACCGGGCCGGTCTGCCGGGAGGTGACGATCTCCCGGTGGTGCGGGGTGTCCTGCGCCGGCAGCACCGTCCGCACCGAGAACAGCTGCAGCGTGCCGTCGGAGTGGCGCAGCACCTGCACCTGGCCCTCCAGCATCGAGCCGTCGACCCGGGCGGGCCGGGACCAGATGCCGCTGCCGGCCCGGGTCTCGGTCCAGCACTGCGCCTGCCCGTCCAGCAGGGCGAAGGCGGCGAGCCGGCCGTCGGGGAGCGGCTGCACCCAGCGCTGGGTGCCGGTCGCCCGGTGGCGCAGGTTGTCCGACCAGCGGGTGTCCTTCGAGCGGTTGCCGACCTTGCGGTCGCCGCAGCCTGCCGGGTCGCCGCAGTCCTTGCCGTCCGCCCAGCCGTAGATGTCGAGGGCCTCGAGCTTGTGCTTGATCGTCGCCCGGTCGAGGTTGCTGGGCAGCAGGGAGACCTCGTAGCCCACGTAACTCTCCACGGCCGTGGGCCGGGAGTGCCGGCGTCCCCAGTACTGCGCCAGGGCGGCCTGGGCGAAGTAGGCGGAGGTCGTGTGGTCCTGGTGGTCGTAGTGGGATATGCCCTGCAGGGCCTGCGGCACACCGGGGGGCAGGGTGGCGTGCGGCTGCTGCGCCCGGTGAGTGGGGTTGGGGTCCAGGGTGCGCACGACCGTGGGCTGGTAGCGCTCGAAGACGGCGGTGAGCGTGTCGACGACCTGCTGGCGGGTGTAGAGGTAGGGGCGGGTGACCGGGCTCGCGGTCGGCACGAGCGTCGTCAGCTTCGGGGTGGCCCCCAGCCACAGGCCGCGCAGGCTGTCCTTGCGCGGTGCCTTGATGAACCGCGCCTCGATCAGCTCCAGGAAGATCAGCTGGACCTGCGGTGCGGCCTTGAGGGTGTGCAACTCGGCCTGGAAGCCCGGCAGGAGGGTGGTCGCCTCCACGGTCCACGGGCTGAGCCAGTCGCCGGTGGCCATGTGGGCGGTGGCCTCGCGGAGTCCGTTGATGCGGGCGCGGACGAAGTCGGCGCGCTTCTCCGGGAGCCGGGCGTAACCGGGGCTGTGGGACAGGGCGTTGCGGCCGTCGGACTCGCCGCCCGTCATGCAGACGGTCACCGTCGGCGCCCCGCTGGTGACGGCCTGCTCCAGCTCCGGGTTCATGAAGTACAGGGAGTCGTCCGCGTGCGCGATGACGTGCACGAAGGACTCCGTCGTCGCGGCCTTGGCGGGGCGTGCCGACACCTCGTCCGTGCGGTGCGGCTTTCCGCTCCCGGGCGCCAGCCACTGCCAGAAGCCCACCCCGCCCGCCCCGAGGACGAGTCCTCCGCCGGTCACCTGCAGAACGCGTCGGCGCGCTATTCCCCCCGGCACAGGTGTCTCTCCCATCTCCTGCGCCAATTGAGCGCGGTAGTGCAATAAAAATGGACAATTGGCTCTAATCAGGTACCAATTGCCCGGCGGACCATGCAGTCGATCCTATGATCCGCACCCTCCGGTTTTCCGACTGTTGTGTAACAGCCGTGCGTCGGCGAGACATAGATTCCGAGGCGATCATGCGACGGGGCCCGGACACACACCGCCGGTGTCCGGGTCCCGTCGCACCGTGATCAGGCCGCCGGCCGCCGGTCGTTGAGAATGCGCTGGAAGAGGACGTGGTCCCGCCACTCCCCGTCGATGTGCAGGTACTGCCGTGCGTGGCCGATGAGTTCGAACCCGCACTTGGCCAGCACGCGCTGCGAGGCCGCATTGGCCGTCACCGTGCCGGCCTCGATCCGGTGCAGCCCCAGCCGCTCGTCCGCCGCCCGGCACACCGCCGTCACCGCCGCCGTCGCCAGCCCCCGGCCCGCGTGGCCGGCGGCGATCCAGTAGCCGAGGTTGCAGCTGTGCCAGGCGCCCTGGACGATGTTGTTCAGGTTGACCACCCCGACGATGCCGTCCTGTTCGTCGGTCACCACCCACGGCGCGACCCGCCCGGCACCGCGCATCGCCAGCAGCTCGCCCACCCGGGCGGCCTGGCCCTCCTCGGTGAAGAACGCCTCGTCCCGGCGCGGTTCCCACGGCCGCAGGTGGTCGCGGTTGCGGGTGTAGGCGAGGGCCAGGGCCCCGGCGTCCTCGGCCGCGAGCGGGCGCAGCAGGACGCCGGGGGCCAGGGGGCAGGGCGCGATGTCGTACGCGTCAGTGATCATCCGCCCACCGTAGAGCGGCCGTCAGTCGAGCTCCTGCGGGGGCTTGTCCTTTCCGGGTACGTCGTTGGGCCCGAGAATGCGCGCATCCCCCGGGTAGGGGCGGCGCCAGCCGGTGGACTCGTACCAGTCGATCCTGTTCAACTGCGCCGGATTGACCTGGTCGAGCTGCGGCCGGTTGCCCCCGGTGGACTGCTGCGCGCTCCACAGCTCCCACTGCCGTGCGACGGCCGCCATGCCGTGCGGGACGTCGAGCGGCTCCGCCGACGGGGCCGCCGCCTGCGCCTTCTTGAGCCCGTGGTCCAGCGGCACCTGATTGGGCAGCGCGCTGAACGGGGCCGTGTCGGGACGGGAGGTGAAGGCGTCGGCCATCGGCTCGGCGGCCCGGTCCAGCTGGTTCATCGGCGGGACGCCCAGGATCTGCTCGATCGTCCGGACCACGTTGAGCTGCGAGTAGTACGTGCTCACCACGGCCCCGCGGCGGGCGTAGGGACTGGCGATCCACACCGGCGCCCGGTGCCCGTCGACGTGGTCGACGCCGTCCTGCGAGTCGTCCTCGACGACGAACACCGCCGAGGACTTCCAGAACCGGCTGTGCGAGAGCGCGTCCACGAGCCGCCCGACCGCGAGGTCGTTGTCGGCCACCATGGCGGTCGGGTACGGGTCCTTGCCGCTGCTGCCCGCCGTGTGGTCCTGGGGCAGCGTCATCAGCGTCAGGTTCGGCAGCTTCCCGCTCTTCTCGGCCTGCCGGAAGTGCTGCAGCCACACGTCGACGCGGTACTGGTCGGGGATGTCGGTGTCGAAGGTCGGGAAGTCCGGCCGGTTGACCGCTGTCAGCGAGGGGATGTCGGAGGTGCTGGGGTACTTCCCGGTCGGCACCGGCAGTTGCCCGCTCTCCTTGCCCTCCAGGATGCGCGAGGTCTTGTACCAGTCGGACCAGGACGGCACCGCGCCGGTCGTCGGCAGTTGGAGGTTGACGTACTCGCCGTAGTTCTCCACCGAGCGCCCCGCCCGCCGCGCGGCGTCCCACAGGAAGCCGTTGCGCTGGTACGCGAGCGCGTCCGCGCCCTGGGAGGGGTAGCTGCGGTAGAAGGCGCCGAACTCCTTCTCGATGTAGTCGTTGGCATCGGCCTGCGTCAGCCAGTTGTGGCCGTCGGCCGACAGCGTCCCCTCGTCGTAGAAGTTGTCGAACAGCCCGAACCGCTCGGCCAGCGCATGGTGGTTGGGCGTGACGCGCCTGCCGAACTGGGCGAGCGAGGGATCGCCGTCACCCTTGCCCATGTCGCCGAGCACCTGGTCGTAGGTCCGGTTCTCCTTGACGATCAGGAAGACGTGGTCGATCGTCGACCGCTCCCCGAGGCGGGCCGGCACCGGCACGGGCGGGGCCTTGCGGTCGGGGCCGCTGCCGCGCGCCAGCAGCTTCTCCCAGTCGTTGTCGGCGAACACCTGGTGGGTGAGCCTGCCGAGCTGTGCCGGGGTGGGCGGGGCGAAGGCGGTCAGGGTGCCGGTGTCGTCGTAGGTGTTGTGCCCGGTCGCGGGCTCGGTGTCGGGGCCGTCGTGGACGGTGGAGGCGGGGCCGCGCGAGCCGATGCCCCGGGCGTTGGTGACGACGACCTTGCGCACGGCCTTGTCGTACTGGACGGTGACCGGATACCAGTCGGTGGGGATCAGCCCCTCGTAGTGGACGGGCGAACGCGGCCCGTCCCAGCGGTACTGGGCCAGCGCGTTGTCCCGGCCGAGGGAGACCAGAACGTGGTGCGCGTCCGGCATCGTCAGCCCGTTGGGGTGGCTGCCGACCGTGGAGCCGGGCAGCGGGTTGGTGTTGAACGTCTGGGTGACGCGCTGCCTGACGGTGTCGACGACCGAGACGGAGTCGTCGTTGCTGTTGGCCACGAGCAGCGAACTGCCGTTCAGATACAGGGCAGTGGGCTGCAGGCCCACCTTCACCGTCGCCGTCTCCTTCTCCGCGGCGAGGTCGACGACGGAGACGGTGCCGGTGCTCGCGGCGCCCGTCGTGCGGTCGGCGACGAGCGGGGTTCCGTCGGAGAGATTGGTGAAGTCCTGTGCCGTGGCGGGGCGTCCGCCCTCGTTGGAGACGAAGGCCTTGCCGCCGGAGAGGACGACCTGCCGGGGCGCATTGCCGACTTTGATCTCCTTCACCAGTTTGTTCGTCCCGGTGTCGACGACCCCCAGGGTGTTGCTCCCGTTGAGGGCGGCGTAGAGCCGGGAGCCGTCGGGGGAGAGGGCCATGCCGCCCGGCAGGGCACTGCCGTGCGCGCCGGTGAGCTTGACGACCACCGGCTTCGAGACCGTGCCGTCGCGGCCGACGGTGAACCGCACCACGTCACCGGCCTGCGGGAACCACAGGGTGCGGCCGTCGGGCGAATACAGCGGCGCGTCGGTGCCGGCGGAGCCGTCGCCGAACCGCTGGTCCTTGCCCTGCCCGGTGCCCGTCTGCTGGACGACCTTGCCGGTGCGGGCGTCGAAGACGGTGAGGAAACCGGTGAAGCTCTTCCAGGTGACGGCGGCGATACGGGCGCCGTCCGGGCTGACGGTGCTCGACAACAGCCGCCCGTCGTCGATGCGGTGGCGAACGCCGAAGGGGGTGATGCGCTGATTGGAGGGGAGCAGCATGCCCTTGGCGGTCTCGGTGCCGGCCTTGTCCTTGCCGAAGCCGCCGCTGATACCGACGGCGGTGGCGGCGGCCGTGGTGGCGAAGGCGGTGGCGACGGCGAGGGCGGCGACGGTGGTGCCTCTGTGTCTGGCACGGGCCGCGCCCCGTAAGGGGCGCGGGGAACTGCGCGACCAGCCAAAGACGGCCCGCAGACGAAGAACTGCACTTCCAGCGGAGCGCTCAGTCATGGCGAAAACCGTACGGCGGCAACGTAGTTGACGGAAGTTAACGGAAGACGTCGAAACACCCGTCAAACGCATACAGCGGATTGGTACGCCGTTCGCCGTCGGCACCGACAACCCGCTGCTGTCCCACCAGCCCCGCCGGTCCCTGCGCCACGAAGCAGCCGTTCGGCTTGACCTCCACCTCATAGCTGATCGGCTTGGTGATGCCGCCCCCGGAGGGCCACCGCACCACGCACACCCAGTCGTCGCCCGCACCGCGGTCCGCCGTGTCCGGCCCGCCCTTCTTGCAGCGGGCCCAGGCGTCGGGGGTGACCCCGTTGTGCTCGCCGTGCAGCACGGTCTGCTGCCGGACGTAGAGATTGCGGAACTCCGGCCCGACGGCGGCCTCCAGCCGGGCCGCGGTGACGTCGCCGTCACCGCAGCCGGCGGCCGTCAGGGCCAGGGCCGCCACGGCGGCCGCGGCCGCCCCGGTCCGTGCACGCCTGCTGCCCACCGCTCACCCCTTGCCGAAGTCGCGCCGCCGGAACAGGACATACGCGGCCGCCAGGCACGCCAGGGCGTAACCGGCGCTCACCGCGCACCCCTCCACCAGCGGCCCGTGGTACGGACGCGCCGTCGCCAGCCCGTGCCAGGCGTCGAACGGCGTGGTCAGCAGGGCGTGCCGGACCGCGTCCACCCCGTTGACGTACGAGGACAGCTGCATCAGCAGCCCCACGACCACCGGCCCCAGGATCCCGGCGGCGCTGTGCCGGGCCGCCACCGAGAACAGCACCCCCAGGGCGGTGAACCCCAGCACCGGGGGCAGGGCCGTCAGCCACGCCCACACCGCCAGCTCCGCGGCCCGGCCCGAGGCCAGTTGCGAGCCGTCCAGCACCACCAGCGGCTGATGCCCGATCAGCAGCACCCCGGCCGCGAGCGAGGCCGCTCCCGCCAGTGCCACGACGACCAGCGCGAAGACCGCCGCCGCCAGCACCTTGCCGCCGAAGACCGCAGCGCGCGACCGGGACCGGGTCAGGATCGTCTTCCATGTGCCGTGATGGTCTTCGGACGCGAAGATGTCGCCCGCGACCAGGCAGGTCAGCAGCGGAAACGCCCACTGTCCGGCGAAGCCGAGCACCACCAGCGGTACCGCGTACCCCGAGTCGTGCACCCACCGCCCGAAGAGCGTGTCCGAGGGAACCGCCGACTGCGACCGCAGGGCCAGCACGAAGGCGAACGGGGCGAGCAGGCACACCGCGAGCACCGCGCGCACCCGCCACTGGGCGACGAGCTTCTCCAGCTCCCACAGGCCCACGGTTCTCATGCGTCCTCCGCGGGCACGTCTTCGGGGAGCGTGTCTTCAGGGAGCACGGCCTCGGTGAGCCGGAAGAACAGCGACTCCAGCGGGGTGGCCTCCAGCCGCAGCGCGCGCACCGCGACCCCGGCCCGTCCCAGCGCCACCGCGAAGGCGTCGAGGGCCGGTTGCTCCGCGTGCACCGTCAGCCCGCCCTCCGGGTGCGGCCCCACCCGTACCCCCGGCAGTCCGCCGGCCAGGGTGAGCGCCTCGGCGTCGTCGCTCGTGCGCAGCCGGTGCGAGGGGTCGGGGGCCCGGCCGCGCAGCTCCTCCACGGTGCCCGAGTACACCACCCGGCCCGAGCGCATGATGGTCACGGTGTCGCACAACTCCTCGGCCTCGGCCATGTGATGGCTGCTGAGCAGCACCGTCCGCCCGTCCCCGGCGAGTTCGCCGACGAGCGCGCGCATGTCGCGGATGCCCGCGGGGTCGAGCCCGTCCGCCGGCTCGTCCAGCACCAGCAGCTGCGGCGCGCGCAGCAGTGCCGCCGCGATGCCCAGCCGCTGCCGCATGCCGTGCGAATAGCCCCCGGCCTTCTCCCCGCGGCGCCGGTCGAGTCCGACCCGCTGCAGGGCGCCGTCGATCCGGTCCGCCGCACCGCCGCCGTCCAGGTCGGCGAGGAGCGCGAGGTTCCGCTCGCCGCTGAGATAGGGGTAGAAGCGCGGGCTCTCCACGAACCCGGCCACGCCCTCGCAGACCCGCAGCGTCCCCGCGTCCGGGCGGACCAGGCCGAGGAGCATGCGCAGGAACGTGGTCTTCCCCGCGCCGTTGGGCCCCAGCAGACCGTGCACCCCGCCCGCGGGCACGACCAGGTCGATCCCGTCGGCCGCCACGACGTCCCCGTACTTCTTGGTCAGACCTCGCGCCTCGACCGCCGTCACCTCCGGCACCTCCTTCGCGCAGGGAGCATCCTCCTGCTGCGCCACGGGCGCAACACCGCCTGTCCGGGGACCGGACCGTGTTCAACTGCCGAGAGTTCTTCGCGAAAATCTCTTTGCGAAGAACTCTTCGCAATCTAGGCTCCCGCCCATGACCACCGAACACCCGCCGCACGGCGCCCCGTTGCGCCCGGACCCCGCAACGGACGTCGTCCTGGACGCCAAGGGCCTGCGCGCCCTCGCGCACCCCGTGCGCGTCCAGCTCGTCAGCCTCCTCCGCACCCACGGCCCCTCCACCGCCACCCGCCTCGCGGAGCGCCTCGGCGTCGGCTCCGGCGTCACCAGCTACCACCTCCGCCAGCTCGGCGCAGCCGGCTTCGTCGAGGAGGACTCGGAGCGCGGCAACGCCCGCGAGCGCTGGTGGAAGGCGGCCCACCGGGCCACCTGGTTCAGCGACAAGGAGCTGATGGACCAGGAGCCCGAGGCCACCGCCGCCTACCTCGGCTCCATCGCCACCCTCCACGCGCTGCGCACCCAACTCGCCCTCAGCCAGATGCCGTTCATGCCCCGGCCGTGGCGCCACACCCTCGGCCTGGGCGACCACCGCCTGTTCCTCACCCCGGAGGAGACCGAGCGCCTCAAGACGGAGTTGCGCGAGGTGATATCCCGCTACCGCACCGAGGCGCCGGAGGACAGCGACTCCGCGGAACAGGTCCTGCTGGTGACGCACTTCCTCCCCGAGCCCAGGGCGCTCGACGAGGACCCGTCATGACGGTCGCCGAACGCCGGGCCGCGCCCCCGGCGCCCGGGCGGCTCCGCAGAATCCGTCCGCTGGCCGGCGTGCTCGCCGCCATGACCGTGTCCCTCACCGGCACGCGCGTCTCGGCCATCGCCATCCCCTGGTTCGTCCTGGTCACCACCGGCAGCGCCACGAGCACGGGCCTGGTGGCCTGCTGCGAGCTGGCGCCCTATGTGGTGGTCAAGACGCTCGTCGGCCCGCTGGTCGACCGCGTCGGACCGCGCCGGGTCTCCTGGGCCGCGGACTCGCTGAGCGCGGTCGCCGCCCTGCTCGTCCCGCTCTGCCACGCCCTGGGCGTGCTCCCTCTCTGGCTGCTGCTGGTCCTGGTCGCCCTCGTCGGATCGGTGCGCGGGCCCGGCGACCTGGCCAAGGACGTCATGGTCCCGGAGGCGGCCGAACGCGCGGGCATTCCGCTGGAGCACGCCACCGGGTGCGCCGGGGTCATCGAGCAGCTCGCCGCCACGGTCGGCCCGGCCGTCGGCGGCGCGCTCGTCGCCCTGGCCGGCCCGCTCGGCGCGCTGTTCGTCAACGCGGCCTGTTTCGGCCTCGGTTCGCTGATCGTCGCCTGCTCGCTGCCGCGCGGCATGGGGCGCAAGGCGCCGGACGCGGAGGAGCGCGACGGCTACGGGCAGCAGCTGCGCCAGGGCTACGCCTTCCTGCGGGGCGAGCCCCTGCTGCTGACCATCGCCGTGGTCGTCGGCTGCACCAACATGCTGAACGCGGCCTTCTCCCAGGTGTTCATGCCCGTCTGGGCGCGGGAATCCGGGCACGGGCCGGCCGCGATCGGGCTCAACAACAGCATGTTCGGAGCCGCGGCGGTCTGCGGAAGTCTCATTGCGGCGGCGGTGGCCCATCGGTTGCGGCGCCGCCTGGTGTTCTTCGCCGGTTACGTGCTCTCGGGTCCGACGATGTTCGTCATCCTCTTCTCCGGAATGCCGTTGTGGGCGGTGGCGGCGCTCCTGGCGGTGGCGGGGTTCGGCGCGGGATTCCTCAATCCGATCCTGGGGGCGATCTCCTACGAGCGGGTGCCGCGGCCGATGCTGGGCCGCGTCAGGGCGCTGAGCGGCGGACTGGCCTGGGCGGGCATCCCGTTCGGGGGTCTGCTCGCGGGCGGGGCCGTCGCGGCCGTCGGACTCGGACCGGCTCTGCTCGCGGGCGCCGGTCTCTATTTCCTCACGATCTGTGTCGGCGGACTGCGCCCTGAATGGCGGGAGATGGACGAATAAGGGGGTGCGGAGGCCGACGCCCCACAATTGTTGATCTTGATTGTGTGGCAGAACCGATTTGTATGATCGATGCGGTCTCCTATTGGATCAGCCGCGTGAGCAATTACCAGCAGCCTCCGCAGAACCCCTACGGCTACGGTCCCCCGCAGCCTCCTCAGTACCCCCAGGCCCCGCCGCCCGGCATGCCGCCGATGGGCGGCGGCTACCCGATGGGTTACCCCACGCAGGGCCCGCCCGAGCAGGCCCTCGCCGGCCAGGGGACCCGGCTGGGTGCGCGTCTCCTCGACGGCCTCATCATCATGGTGCCGCTGATCGTCGTCGGCGTGATCAACGCGATGGTGGCGTCGTCCAACAAGAGCGCGGGCATCGTCACCGCCCTCGTCTTCTTCGCCGCCCTGATCGCGGCCCTCGTGTTCTACGAGCCCTACATGAACTCCAAGTACGGGGCCACCTTCGGCAAGCGCATCTGCGGCGTGCGCGTCGCCCGGCTCTCCGACGGGCAGAACCTCTCCTTCGGTGCTGCCCTGGGACGTGTGCTCATCACCTACGTCCTGGGCTTCCTGCCGTTCGGCGGTCTGCTGAACGTCCTGTGGTGCACCTGGGACAAGCCCTACCGCCAGTGCCTGCACGACAAGGTCGTCAGCAGTGTCGTGGTGAAGGCCTGACGCCGGGGTCCACCCCTCAGAGGCGCCGCTCCACCAGGAACGCGGAGAGCTCCCCGAGCTCGGCGACCGCACCCGGTGCGAGCGGCGCACTCTCCAGGCACCGGCGCGCCGCCGCCACCGCGCGGTGCGCCTCCGCCAGCACCGCCTCCCGGCCCCCGGCCTCCTCCACCAGCCGTGCTGCGCCCGCCGCTTCGGCGGCCGGCAGCGGGCCCCCGCCGAGGAGCCCGGCGAGCCGGTGACCCGCCTCCGTCCCCGAGGCCAGCGCCGTGAGCACCGGGAGCGTCTTCTTCCCCCGCAACAGGTCGCTGTGGACGGGCTTCCCGGTCACCTGCGGATCGCCCCAGATGCCCAGCAGGTCGTCCACGGCCTGGAAGGCCGCCCCCAACTGCCGTCCCGCCTCCGCCAAGGCCTCCGCCCGGCCCGGTGCGGCTCCCGCCAGCACGGGGCCGAGGGACAGGGCGCAGCTCAGCAACGACCCCGTCTTGCGCACCGCCATGTCCCGGTACTCGGCGGCGCCCACCGCCTCCGGGCCCGTCCACGGCCGGGTCTCGAAGAGCAGGTCGTCGGCCTGGCCGTGCACCAACTCGCCCAGTGCCCCGGACAGTTCGCGCACCGCTGCGGCGGTGTGCGCGCCCCCGGCCCCGGCCAGCGTCTCGACGGCGAGGGCGTACAGCGCGTCCCCGGCCAGCACCGCGGGGCCCGTGCCGAAGGCCTTCCACACGCTCTCGCGGTGCCGGCGCCGCTCGTCGCCGTCCATGATGTCGTCGTGCACCAGCGAGAACGCATGCACCAGTTCGACCGCGACCGCCGCCGTGACGCCGTCGGACGCGGGCGCGCCCACCGCCTCGGCGCCCAGCACCGCGAGGGCCTGCCGGACGCCCTTGCCGCCGCTGCCGCCGGCGGACGGGGCGCCGTCCGCGTCGCACCAGCCGAACGCGTAGCCGGCCATCTGCTGCGGCCA
The DNA here is from genome assembly GCF_053594995.1 of Streptomyces sp. NPDC002536. Taxonomy (NCBI): domain Bacteria; kingdom Bacillati; phylum Actinomycetota; class Actinomycetes; order Kitasatosporales; family Streptomycetaceae; genus Streptomyces; species Streptomyces sp. NPDC002536. The sequence goes on along the minus strand of NZ_JBSFWU010000003.1, from coordinate 142,477 downwards.
GGGGTGCAGCCGTGCCACGGCCGCGCGCAGGGCGGGTCCGACCGCGTCCCTGCTGCGGACCAGGGCCGGGGGAGGGGTGTGCGGGAGGGTGAAGACGGACGTCATCTCAGGCCGCCGTCCTCGAACCGGCGGCCACGAGCCCCAGCTCGGCGCGCGCCTTGTCGACCATCTCCCGTGCGTGCTGCAGCCCGAACCCGCCGAGCGTGCGCGAGAGTTCGTCGAGCTCGGCCGCGGTCTCCGCGCCGTCCCGGCCCAGCCGGGCGCGGGACTTGACCAGGCCGAGCCGGGAGAGGGCCTCGCCCCGCGGCTCGCCCATGGCCCGGAACTCCTCCAGCGCGCCGCTGTAGCAGTCGCGTGCCTCGTCGTAACGACCGGCCCGGAAGAGCACGTTGCCGCGCATCTTGTGGTTGTAGGCCAGCGCACTGGCCAGCCGCATCTCCCGGCAGGTGCGCTCGGCGCGGGAGAGCAGCTCCAGCGCCCGCTCCGTCTCGCCGCGCAGGGACACCACGTCGGCTATGCCCCGCAGGGCCCAGGCGTGGCCACGGGCGTCGTCGGCCTGCTCCGCTATGACGGCCGACTCCTCGAACATCGCCAGGGCGGTGTCGTACGAGCCGGTGTTGCGGTGCATCTGCGCGATGCCCTCCAGCGCCCACACGGTGTGCCGGGCCTCGCCGCGCCGCCGGGCCTCGGCGAGCAGCTTCTCGTGCAGTTCGCCGACGGCTCGGTAGTCGCCCTGGATGCGGCCGGTCTCGGCGAGCCCGGCCAGCGAGTAGCCGCGGGCCACGATGTCCCCGCCGCGCTCGGCCAGTTCGGCGGCCAGGGCCAGCAGGCGCCGGGCGAGGGCGAGGGCGCCCCGCTGCCGGGCCAGCGTGCCGCCGCTCCACACCGCCCACGCCATGGCGCCCTCGTCCCCGGCCCGGCGTGCCGCCCGGTAGCTCTCCCGCCAGGCGTCCTCGGCCTCCGCCACCCGGCCGAGCCGCCGGCTGGACTCGGCCACGGCGAGTCCGGCGTGCGCCGACTCCAGGGCGCTGCCGTCCCGTTCGGCCCGGGCCCGTTGCTCCAGCGCCTTCTCCAGGACCTCCTCCAGCGAGGAGTTGACCGAGAGCTCGCCCAGAGCGCCGCGGTATTCGGGAGCGAATGCCTTGCCGTACATGCAGTGCCTCTCTTCGTGACCGTTGATCACGAAGCTATGGCCAGGGATGCGGGCGGGGCATCCCTCTCCGAGGTCGTCCGCCGTACCTCTCGGGACGGGTGCGGGAGCGGCATGTCATACGCGAGATGTACGGGTGATGGCCGGAATGTCATGGCCGAAACTGGTGCACGGCAATCCGTAGCCGCGGAACAGCGCCTTCCGGCAAGATGATCAACCTATGGCCGTCTATGGCCATAAACCATCAAGTTCCCATCAACTTCGTTTAAAAAGGAAGCATCTTGGTCCGCAACCGACTCCGCCGTCCTGGCCGTCCCGCGCTCCGCGTGACGGCTTCGGCCGTGGTCCTCGCCGTGCTGCCCGCAGCCCCCGCGTTCGCCGACGGTTCCGCCACCCCGCACCTCGACTCCATCGAGCAGACGCTGCGTCAGGTCTCGCCCGGTCTCGAGGGCACCGTGTGGGAGCGCACCGAGGGCAACAAGCTGGACGGCTCCGACGCGGACCCCGCGAGCTGGCTGCTGCAGACCCCCGACTGCTGGGGCGACGCGTCGTGCGCCGACCGGCCGGGCACGAAGAGGCTGCTCGCCAAGATGACGGAGAACATCTCCAAGGCGAAGCGCACGGTGGACATCTCCACCCTCGCGCCCTTCCCCGACGGCGCCTTCCAGGACGCCATAGCCGCCGGCCTCAAGGCCTCGGTCGAGGCCGGGAACAAGCCCAAGGTCCGTGTGATGGTCGGCGCCGCCCCGGTCTACCACCTCAACGTGCTGCCCTCGTCCTACCGGGACGACCTCAAGAAGCGGCTCGGCAAGGCCTACGACAGCATCGAGCTGAACGTCGCCTCGATGACGACCTCGAAGACCGGCTTCTCCTGGAACCACTCCAAACTCCTCGTGACCGACGGGGAGTCGGTGATCGCCGGCGGCATCAACGGCTGGAAGGACGACTACATCGACACCGCCCACCCGGTGTCCGACGTCGACCTCGCCCTGAGCGGCCCCGGTGCCGCCTCGGCCGGCCGCTATCTGGACACGCTCTGGACGTGGACGTGCCAGAACAAGAGCAACGTGGCCAGCGTCTGGTTCGTGGGGTCCAACAGCGGCTGCATGCCCACCATGGAGAAGGACGCCAACCCCGCCGCCCCCAAGCCGGCCGGCAACGTCCCCGTGATCGCCGTCGGCGGCCTGGGCGTCGGCATCAAGGACAAGGACGCCTCCTCGGCGTTCAGCCCCGACCTGCCCACCGCCTCGGACACCAAGTGCGTCGTCGGCGTGCACGACAGCACCAACGCCGACCGCGACTACGACACGGTCAACCCCGAGGAGAGCGCCCTGCGCGCCCTGGTGGCCAGCGCGACCGACCACGTCGAGATCTCGCAGCAGGACCTCAACTCCACCTGCCCGCCCATCGCCCGCTACGACATCCGCCTCTACGACGCCATCGCCGCCAAGATGGCCGCCGGCGTGAAGGTGCGGATCGTCCTCAGCGACCCCGCCAACCGCGGCGCGGTCGGCAGCGGCGGCTACTCGCAGATCAAGTCCCTCAGCGAGGTCAGCGACACCCTGCGCAACCGCCTCGCCCTCGTCACCGGGAGCCAGGACAAGGCCAAGGCGGCCATGTGCTCCACCCTCCAGCTCGGCACGTTCCGCAGCTCCGACAGCGCCAACTGGGCCGACGGCAAGGCCTATCGCCTGCACCACAAGCTGGTCTCCGTGGACGGCTCCGCCTTCTACGTCGGGTCCAAGAACCTCTACCCGTCGTGGCTGCAGGACTACGGCTACATCGTCGAGAACCAGGACGCAGCCAAGCAGCTGCAGACCAAGCTGCTCGACCCGGAGTGGACGTACGCCAAGGCGACGGCCACCTTCGACCACGAGCGCGGCGTCTGTCAGGGCTGAACCCCGCCGCGCAGCACCGCAGATGCCCGTACCGCGAGGTGCGGGCATCTCCGCGTTCAGACGATCGTCTTTCACTCTTTAGTGGCCGCAATTTCTCCCTGACCGGCACCGGGTGCAACCATGCCGTCCCTCAACCCATGCCACGGCAACTCATGCCACTGCACGAGGAATTCGGGAGAACCAATGGAACGACGTGGGGGAAGTGCGGTCCGCCGCTGGGGAGCGGCGCTGACCGCGTCGACGGCGGTCGTCGCCGTCGCCCTCCCGACGGCCACCGCCGGGGCCGCGGAAGGCCCGGCGGGGATCGACGCCAAGGGCGCGTACCTGCTGGACAGCAAGGCCGGACAACTGTGGGGCAAGGAGGCCGACACCGAGCGGCCGATGGCCAGCACCACCAAGATCATGACCGCGGTCGTGGTCCTCGACGACCACGCAGGGGAGCTGGACCGGCAGGTCACCATCCAGCAGTCCTACCGCGACTACGTCGCCCGCACCCAGGCGAGCACGGCCGACCTGCGCACCGGTGACAAGCTCACCGTGCGGCAACTGCTCTACGGCCTGATGCTGCCCTCCGGCTGCGACGCCGCCTACGCCCTCGCCGACACCTTCGGCACCGGCGACACCGAGGCGGAGCGCACCGAGTCGTTCATCGCCCGGATGAACGAGAAGGCGGGCGAACTGGGCCTGCACCACACCCGGTTCGACTCGTTCGACGGCAACTCCTCGCACGGCGGCAACGTCGCCTCTCCGCGCGACCTGGCCGTGCTCTCCCGGCACGCGCTCGGCAACCGGACCTTCACCGAGGTCGTGAAGTCCGTGCGCAGCGAGCAGAGGGCGAAGAACGTCAACCGCCTCTACACCTGGTACAACACCAACAAGCTGCTCGGCTCCTACGACGGGGTGATCGGCGTCAAGACCGGCTCGACCCGCTCCGCGGGCCCCTGCCTGGTGTTCGCGGCGAAGCGCTCCGGCCGGGAGGTCGTCGGCGTCGTCCTGAACGACCGGACGAGCCGCTTCCCGGACGCCGCCAGGATGCTGGACTACGCCTTCCGCACCCGCACGGCACTGAAGCTGCGCCGGCTGCCCGCCTCGGCGCACGAGGACTGACGCGCACGGGAGACCGGCGGAGCCCGGCCCTCGCCCAGGAGGGCCGGGCGCTCAACTGCCGTGCGAGGGACGGGGGGAGGGCAGCGTCCCGCCCGCCTGCTGCCGCAGGTACTCGACCGGGTGGCAGTAGTCGAGACCGGCGAGGGACTCGCCGGAGAAGAAGCGGATCAGCAGATCCACGATCTCCGTGGGCCGTTCGAGATGGACGAGGTGGTCCGCGTCCTTGAGCGTGGTGAACCGGACGTCCGGGCACCGGGTGGCGGCCTCCCGGCTCAGCGCCGGAGTGGTCAGCGGATCGTGCTCGCCCGTCGCGACGAGCACCGGGGCGCGGACGGCGTAGCCGCGGGGGAGCTCCGCATGCATCAGCAGCCGCAGGGTGTTGTCCCGGTATTTGGCGACGTCGTCGGCGGTGAGCTCGTTGAGCGCACGGGTCAGGCACCGGACGACGGTGGGCCGGCGCAGCACCGTGGCACGCGGCGAGAAGCACACCATCGTGTGCAGCACGCTGTTGACGAACTCCGTCCGGCTGCCGTGCTCCGCCAGCCGCAGCAGGTGCGACACCCGCGCCCGCGCGTGGTCCGTCAGATGCGCCATGGTGCCCACGAGCGCCACCCGCTCGGCCCGCCCGGGGTGTTCGCACGCCCACTGGTGAGCCACCGCACTGCCGTACGAGGTGCCGAGGACGTTCACCGGGCCGGGAGCCACCTTGGACAGCAGCCGGTCGAGCGCCTCGGCCAGGAAGTCGAATCCGTACCGCGCGGGCAGCCGGTCCGCACTGCCCCAGCCCGGCAGGTCCACGGTGATCACACTCGCCGCCTCCAGGAAGGCCCGCTCCACCCGGCCCCACCCGTTCTGGTGCTGGAAGGCTCCGCCCACCAGGACGATGGGCGCCACTCTGGCATCCGGACGGTGGACGATGCGGCCGCTGTACGCGTAACCGTGGAGGGTGAGCGGGATGACCTCTTCCAAGAGTGCGGTACGCGTCGTCACGGCCGGTCTCCGTTCGTGGGGGGATTCACCAGGGGGAACGAGAGCCGGTGGCTTGACGTTACTGCCCATGTGCCGCCCGTAGCCCGGGTTTTCGGGGAACGGACGTCCGGCTCAGCCGCGCAGCGCATCGATCTCCTCCCGGATGAGACCGGGCAGCCGCGCCGCCAGGTGACGGTGACCGTGATCGGTGACGACCGTCACCACCGCGGTCTCGTCGTGCAGCAGCATCGACATCGCCAGGGGGTGACCCGGGCTCAGCGGGGGCAGCCCCGCCAGCGCGGTGAACCGCGCAGGCCCGAACGTCAGCTGACCCGCATAGCTGGCCGCACTGGTGCACAACAGCGAGGAGAACAGCGGGGAGTCGGCATAGCGGCCGAGCAAGGCGTCGAAGCGGCCGTGCCGCTGCGGCCGGGAGGCCACCAGCCGCGCCTGGGCCTGCGCCCGCTGCTTGAGCGCCGCGCGCCGGGTGAAACCGTCCACCGAGGCGAGCCGTTGCCGCGGACCCCCGCCCGCCGGGAGCGGCACCCGGACCGTCGCGTAGTGGTTGCCCAGCACCACCGGCCCGGAGCCGTCCCGGACGTCCACCGGCACCATCGCGCACACCCCCGGCAGCCGGGACACCCGCCCGGTCAGCCCCGCGGTGCGCAGGGCACCCGCGGCCGCGGCCAGGAAGACCGCGTTGGCCGAGGCCCGCCCGGAGGCCAGGGCGTCGCGGGCCGTGCTCAGTTCGGACACGGGCACCCGGCTCCACGACACCGCGCGCCGTGCGTCCACCGGACCGTGGAAGGGCAGGGGCCGCGCCCGCGGCAGCACGTCCAGCACCGCCCGCACCCGGTCCAGCCGGGACGGTGCGGCGACCTCCGCATCGCCCGGGGAGCGCGGCCGGGGCACCGCCGCCGGGGCGTCGAGCAGGGCGCGCAGCAGCGTGACCAGCGACACCCCGTCGAGCAGGGCGTGGTGGGAGAGGAGGAAGAGGGCGAACCCGCCGTCGGCGGGCAGCAGATGCAGCTGCCAGGGCGGCCGGGCCGGGCCCAGGGGGTGGGCGAGCAACTGGGCCGCGAGGGTGTCCAGCGCGGCGGGGGAGGTGTCGTGGGCGGCCACGTGGTGCGCGGGATCCCACTGCGGGCCCGGCACCCACTGCGGCCACGCGGGGGTCTCGACGGCCGTCAGGCGCAGCCGTTCGTGCACCGCCCAGCGCTGCCGCACCCGCGCCCGGAGTTCGTTCGGCGTCGGCGGCGGGCCCTCGAACCAGGCCAGGAGGCCGGCGGTCATACAGATCGCGCCGCCGCTCTGATGCCGGAACAGCCAGGCGTCCAGCGGCGGCATGTCCACCGCGGCCTGCCGTGCGGTACCGGCTGCGACCAGGGCGGGCAGCTGGGTAGGGGATGTCACGGGTCTCCTCGTCTCGCGGTTCTCCGGCTGCCGCGCGACCGTGGGCCCGACAGCCCGTGCTCCGTCACCGGGCCGTCTCCGCGACGGCCCGGGCGACGGCTCCCGCCCCGTCCTCCCGGCCCAGCCGGCCGGCCAGCCCCACCGCCCGCCGGGCGAACCGGGGTTCGGCCGTCACCCGCCGCAGCGCCTCCGCCAGCCGGGCGGCCGTCAGCCGCTCGTACGGCAGCACCCCCGGGCTCACGCCCAGCCGGGTCAGCCGCGCGGCCCACCACGGCTGGTCCGTGAAGACCGGCACCGGGACCGCCGGCACCCCGGCCCGCAGGCCCGCCGCCGTGGTCCCGGCGCCCGCGTGGTGCACCACGGCGGCCGTGCGCGGCATCAGCCAGCCGTGCGGCAGCGCGCCGACGGTGAGGACGTCGTCCCCCTGCACCGACAGCCCGGCCCAGCCGGACTGCACGATGCCCCGCAGCCCGGCCCGGCGCAGCGCGGCCGACGCGACGGCGCCGAGCCGCTCGGGATCGCCGGGCATCATGCTGCCGAAACCGATGAACACCGGCGGCGGGCCGGCCGCCAGGAAGTCCGCGACCTGCTGCGGGGGCTCCCAGCCCGGGCACTCGTGCGGCCACCAGTAGCCGGCGACCTTCAGCCCGGGCCGCCAGTCCGCGGGGCGGGGCACGACCGACGGGCTGTACCCGTGCCAGATGGGCCACCGGCTGCGCTCGCGCTCCTGCCGCAGCCGGTGACCGCTGCGGTGCGCCAGCCCGAGCCGAGCGTGCAGATTGCGGTGGGCGGCGGAATAGAGGGCGTCCAGCACGGCGTTGGCGGCGCGCCCGCGCAGCCGGTTGCCGTACCCCGGCGGTCGCCAGGGGCTCGTGCACGGCGGGAACGCGGCCGTGGGGACGTCGGGCTGGAGGAAGACGCCCATACTCGGCACGGAGTGGTACTGGGCGACCACCCGGCCGATCGGCGCGGCCAGCGTCGACAGCAGGAACACATCGGCCTTGGGGTCCGCCGCCGCAAGGATGCCGTCGACGAGCGCCAGCGCGGCCCGCTCGGTGGCCCGGGCGAGCCCGAGGACCGCGCCCGGTGAGCGCTGCGCACCCCGGAACCGGCTGTGCGCACCGATCAGTTCCTCGAACGGGTCCGCCTCCAGGGCCCGCATCCGCAGCCTGCCGCAGCACGTCACCATCGGCGCGAACTTCGGGTGCGTGGCGATCTCCACGTCGTGCCCCTCGGCCACGAGCCGGTGGCCGAGACCGGTGTACGGAGCGACGGATCCCGTGGTGCCCGCCGTGATGATCTGGATGCGCATGTCCGGCCCTCCCGCTGCCCTGACCAAGTCAACGAGGCGGCCCCCGCACCGTATCCGGTGCGGGGGCCGCCTCGTCGGCGCCGGGTCCGGCTACTTCGCCGCTGCGCCCGCGGGAACGGGCAGCGGCTTGGTCTCACAGGTGGTGTCGTGCGCCGGGGCCTTGCCGGTGAGGAGGTAGTCGTCGACGATGCCGTCCACACAGGCGTTCTGGTTGAGGAACTGGCCGTGGTCGCCGCCGCCGGTGACCGTCACCAGACGGGAGTTGCGCAGCGCACGGTGGGCCCGCACCGCGCCCTCGTAGTAGGTGGCCGGATCGTGCACCGAGTTGAGCATCAGCGTGGTGGGCAGCCCCTTGCCGGTGACCTTCACCTCGGGCGCCGGGGACTTCGGCCAGTACGCGCACACGGAGGCGAAGGTGAGCGAGCGGGCGCCCATCAGCGGCAGGTTCTTCGTGTCCTTGGCGCTGCGGTCGACCCAGTACTGGACGTTCTTGTTCCACGGAGTGTCGTTGCAGGTCACCGAGAAGAACTCGGCGAGGAACCCGGGGTTGAGGTACGAACCGAACAGCTTTCCCGCCAGCTTCTGTTCGTCCGCGTTCGCGGTGTCCCAGTGGTCGAGGGCGGCGAGCGACGAGGCCAGCGCGGTGAAGCCCTGGTCGGCCGAGTACATCGCCTGGATCGTGCCGCTGTCGAACTGGTTGGGACCCAGCGTCAGGGAGCCCACCGTCAGCGGGTGGTCGTGCAGCGCCTGCCGCCGCTGCTCCCACTTCGCCTTGGCCTCGGCGGCCGTCCGCCCGTAGTGGTACACGTTGTCGTACTTGGCCAGCCACGGCAGGAAGTCCTGCTCGAAGCGGCGCTGGAAGCTCTTCGGCTGCCCCTTCTCGAACTCCTCCCAGCTGCCCTGGAAGGCTATGTTGCTGTCCAGGACGGCGCGTTCGACGTGCTGCGGGTAGAGCGTCGCGTAGTAGGCGCCGATCATCGTGGCGTAGGAGGGCCCGTAGTAGGCGATCTTCTCCTCGCCGAGCAGGGAGCGGAAGAGGTCCATGTCGCGGGCCGTCTGCTCCGTGGTCAGATAGGGCAGCAGTCCGTTGCTGCGCTGCTCGCAGTCGTCGACGAACTTGCGGGAGGAGTTCAGCACCCGCTGGATGTCGGCGGGGGAGCGGTCCCGGAAGTCGCCGGAGAAGAACTCCTTGAACTCCGCGTCCGTCTGGCAGGTCGCCTTGGTGCTTTCCCCGACGCCGCGCTGGTCGAAGCTCACCACGTCGTAGGCGGCGCCCAGGGCGGGCGCGCCCTTGACGAAGCCCGCGGGTCGCATCAGACCCGTGCCGCCGGGCCCGCCGGCCGCCATCATCAGCACGCCGCGCCGCTTGGCCGGGTCGTCCGCCCGGTGCCGGGAGACCTTGATGGTCAGGTCCGGGCCGGCGTCCGCGTGGTGCCAGTCGCGCGGGACGGCCATCGAGGCGCACTCCAGGCCCTGGTCGCAGGACTGCCAGTCCAGCTTCTGGGACGCGTAGCGGGAGGGCACGGAGGGGGCGGCGGGCGTGCGGGCGAGTGCGGCGGACGCCGGAAGGACGGCGGCCGCCACGGCCGCCGTGACCACGCCCGACACAGCGGCAGCGGTACGCCGAGACTTCCGGATCTTCAACATCGGTCCTCCTGGGACGGTTTCGGTTGCAACACCGATCCTTCCGCCCGGGGGACCCCCGATCGATCCCGCCAGTATCCGTTCCGGGGGTGGTACCAGTGCCACCCTTCGGGGCGCCCCGTAAGGGGCGCGGGGCTGTGACAACATGCGGCTCCGCCGCGTGGGCGCGACCAGCCACGACGCGCCCGCAGTCGACGCACCACCCCAGGGGTCCGGGGCGAAGCCCCGGAAAACGGCGCGTCGAGGCTCCCGTCCCTGCGGAGCACCCGGCATGGTCGGTGCATGGACATCGCCGCACTGCGCCGTGACACCCCCGGCTGCGCCCACCGCGTGCACCTCAACAACGCGGGCAGCGGCCTGCTCTCCCGCCCGACGCTGGAGACCGTGGTCTCCCACCTCGAACTCGAGGCCCGCATCGGCGGATACGAGGCCGCCGCACAGGAGCGGCGGGCCGTCGAGGCGACGTACGAGGACATCGCGGCCCTCGTCGGCGGGCGCCCCGAGGAGGTCGCGCTCTTCGACAACGCCACCCACGCCTGGCAGGCCGCCTTCTGTGCGCTCTCCTTCGGCCCCGGCGACCGGATCCTCACCGGCCGCGCCGAGTACGGCAGCAACGTCCTGGCCTACCTGCAGACCGCGCAGCGCACCGGGGCCGAGGTCGTGGTGGTCCCCAACGACTCCTCCGGCGCCCTGGACACCGCCGCGCTGGCCTCCCTCGTCGACGAGCGGGTGAAGCTCGTCGGCGTCACCCACGTGCCCACCGGCGGCGGCCTGGTCAACCCGGCCGCCGAGATCGGGGCGATCACCCGCCGGGCCGGGGTGCCGTTCCTGCTGGACGCCACCCAGTCGGTGGGCCAGTTCCCCGTCGACGTCCGCGAGATCGGCTGCGACATGCTGGCCGCCACCGGCCGCAAGTTCCTCCGCGGTCCGCGCGGCACCGGCTTCCTGTGGGTGCGCACCGGCATGCTGGAGCACCTCGTCCCGTACGTCGCCGAGGTCGGGTCCGCCACCTGGGACGGTGCCCGGGGCTTCAGCTGGCACCGCGGGGCCCGGCGGTTCGGCACCTGGGAGATGAGCTACGCCAACGTCCTCGGACTGGGCAGTGCGGTCCACCAGGCGCTGCAACTCGGGCCGGAGAACATCGGCCGGCGCACCGCCGCCCTCGGCGAGCAGCTGCGCCGGCGCCTCGACGCGGTGCCCCGGGTGACCACGCACGACCTGGGCAGCCGGCGCTGCGCCATCGTCACCGCCAAGGTCGACGGCATCCCCACCGCGGACGTCGCCACCGCCCTGACCCGGCACGGCGTCAACGTCAGCACCACGGTGCCCGGTTACGAACAGTTCGACACGGAGGACCGCGGCCTGCACCCGCTCGTGAGGTTCTCACCGCACTACTACAACACCGCGGACGAACTCGACCGGGCCGTCGAGGTGTTGACGCTCTTCCTGGAGAAGGGTCAGCCCAGGTAGTCGATCTGGTAGATGTGCAGGGTCTTCGTCTGATGACCCAGATAGATGACGACGAAGACCTCGTCGAGGACGAGCATGCGCATGATCCCGTCGTCCTCGCCGTACGGGACGGTCGCGGCCAGCGGATCCGCGCAGGCCGCGGCGAGACCGTCGTTCAGCTGCTCGCTCACGGCCTGCGGCAGCGCGTCCCAGACGGCAGCTATCGTCGCGTCGTACTTGAGCGCGTACACCGTCCCAGGGTGTCAGCCGCAGGCCGCTCCGCGGGAGCGAATCAGCGCAGCTTCCTCCTGCACCTTCCGGGTGATGTCGATCCACTCGCCGGGCACCTCGCGGCCCGCCGCCTCGGCCGCGGCGGCCTGCCGGCCGCGCTCGACCGCGATCAGGGTGCGCTCGGCGATGCCCTGCCACTTCGCGAACACGGCCAGCACCCGGTGCGCCGGGGCGCTGCCGATCTCGTCGGTGAAGCGCTGGGCGAGATCGGGGCTGCCGAGGGCCTCGCGGATGCGCTCGATGCTCCACGGCCGGCCAGTGCTCATGGGTCCCTCCCGCGTAGGCGGCTCGGCCGACCAGATTAGCGAAAGGGGTAGTGCGATTTCAGCGGAACGCGGTGCGGGCGCGCACGACCGGCGTGCGGTCCGCGCACCGGGTCACGAACATGACGCTGTGGAAGGTCTCGTACCCGTACCAGCGGGACGGGAAGTAGACGGCGGCGCCGCGACAGCCCTCCGTGTCGTAGAGGTAGGCGTCGTGTTCCGTCTCGTTGCCGGTGACGCCGGTCGCCTCGCCGACCGGGTAACACCGGCCGTCCACCGGGTCGGTGAGGGAGTGCCGCTCCGTGCCCTGCTTCGTGTAGTAGACGAATGCGCCGCCGGCCGCGCGGGCGTCCGCGGGGGTGACGGCGGTGAGCAGGCCGGCGAGGGCCAGGGCCTCCAGGGCCCGGATGGGACGTCGCATGGCTCTCCTCGGCTGCCGCTCCGCTGCCCGGTCCGCCGCGACGCTACGGGCGGACGGCGGCCGGGCAGGGCCGTTCGGCGGAAGCTTCACCCGAACGACGGCGTGCGCCCGTCAGCCGTCCAGGCCGTACAGACGCCGGGCGTTGCCGCCGCCGGCCATGGCCGCCACCCGCTCGGCGTCGGCCGCGGACCAGGCTCCCTCCGCCGTCCACTCGGCCAGCAGGCCCGTCAGCCCCCGGCGAAAGAGCTCGGTGCCGACGACGAACAGTTCGGGCAGGCCGTGGGCGTCGGTGGAGAACAGCAGCTTGCCGAAGGGCGTCAGCTCCAGCGCCTCGGCCAGGACCGCGCGCGCCCGGGCCCCGGTGTAGCTCAGGGACAGCCCGACGTCGGCGTACACGTGCGGGTACACGTGGGCGAGGTATCCCGAGCTGCGCAGGTACGGGTAGCCGTGCAGGAGCACCACCGAGCAGCCCGTGGGGCGCACCGCCCGGATGAAGTCGGTGAGCAGCAGCGGGTCGCAGCGGTGCAGCCGCAGGTCCGGGTCGCCGAACCCGGTGTGCAGCTGGAGCGGCAGCCCGGTCTCCGCGGCCGACCACAGCAGGTGCCGCAGCAGGACGGGGTCGGTCAGGCGCCCGCCCGGCGCACGGCTGCCGAGCCAGCGGCCGGCCGCTGCGCGGACCTCGGCCCCGGACGGGGGACCGGGGTCGAGGTCGAGGCCGTGGCGGTACGCGGCGATGGACTTGAAGCCCACGGCGGTGCGGGCCGCCTCCCGGACGACGTCGGCCAGGCCGTCGGCGAAGGCCTCGGCGCTGCCGGCCGTGTCGGCCGTGCGCTCCGCCAGGCTCTCCAGCCGGGCGATCTCGTGGACGGCGGCGCCGCCGGCCGCCGCGAACCCGGTCAGGTCCAGCAGGCCGCCGTCCAGACCTGTGTCCATCAAGTAGTCGGTGATCCCGGTGGACCCCAGCAGCCGGCGGTTGACCTCGTGGGCACCCAATTCCCGCCTGCGGTCGAGGTAGTGGCCGGGCGGGCAGTGCGGTTCGAGGCCGAGCAGCGGCGGGCACCAGCGGCGTACCGCGAAGCCGAGCTGGGTGTCGAGGTGGGTCGTGCCGGGCGCGGGGGGTGCGTCGGACTCGGTCAGGTACGCGGCGAAGGTGTCCGCGGTGGGGTCGTCGCGGAGCACGCTGTGACAGTGCTGGTCCACCAGGGGGGACAGGCGCGGCGTGGTCATTCAGTACCGCCGGAGGACGGCGTCGGCGATGTCCTGCGGGGCGGCGCCGGCGTACTGTTCCGCCTCCGCGCGGCGCACGGCGAGGATGGCCTGGAACAGCGGTTCGCCCAGGGTCTCGCGCAGCAGTGACGAGCGTTCGAAGTGCTCCAGTGCCTCGTCCGGCGTGGCCGGCAGGCGCTGCTGCCCCGCCGCGGCGACGGGGTCGCCCGCGACGGGCGGCGGCAGGGTCAGCGCCGCGTCCATGCCGGCGAGCCCGGCGGCCGTCACGGCGCCGGCCACCAGGTACGGGTTGGCGGCCGCGTCGAAGCATTTGACCTCGGCGTTGGCGCCCGAGGCGTGGTCCGGGTCGCCGGTGATGAAACGCAGGGCGGCCTCCCGGTTCTCCAGCCCCCAGCACTGGAACACCCCTGCCCAGCGCGAGGGTTCGAGCCGCAGGTGGCTGGCGGGCGACGGGGCTCCGAGGAGCATCAGGGCGGGCAGCTCGGCGAGCACCCCGGCGAGGAAGGACTCGCACACCTTCGTCATGCCGTACGGGCCGTCCCCGCCCCGGCACAGGTTCCGGCCGTCCTCCCAGAGGCTGAGGTGCAGGTGCGCGCCGTTGCCGACCTTGCCCACCTCGACCACGGGCGCGAAGCCGGCGTCCAGGCCGTGCCGGGCGGACACCGCCCGGATCGTCTCGCGGACGAGGACCACGAGATCGGCCGCGCCCACCGGGTCGGCGGGGGCGACGGAGACCTCGAACTGCCCGGGGGAGTACTCGGGATGGAGCTGCAGCACGTCGACGCTCTGTGCCGCGAAGGTTTCGAGCAGGTCGCGCAGGTAGTCCGAGAGCTCCACCATCCGCGCCATGCTGTAGGCGGGGCCGGTGCCCGCGTAGGCCGGCCCGGGGCCCGGTGCACCGGCGCGGGTGACGACCCATTCGGTCTCGAAGCCCATGCTCAGCCGCAGTCCGCGCTCCGCCGCGCGGTCGGTCATCCGGCGCGCGAACTGCCGCTGGCATGCGGCGTACGGGCGGCCGTCCTGCTCGTACCGGTCGACGGGCGCCCAGGCCCAGCCCGGCTGCCCGGCCAGCAGGGTGAGCCGGTCCAGGTCGGGGAAGAGCCGCAGGTCCCCGTCGGGGCCGCCGATGTGGGGGCTCATGACGGAGGAGTCGTCGGTGAGGTAGACGTCGAAGACCGGCGACATGCCCACGCCCCACCGGGCGGTGTGCGCGAGCCGGGAGACGGGGACGGCCTTGACCCGCGTCAGGCCCGAGTTGTCGACCCAGGTGAGGGCGACACCGTGCACGTCCTGCGCGGTGAGCTGGGCGGCCTCCTGGCGTGCCGCCGACTCCGCCCGCTCCCGCTGTGCTCTCTGCATACCGGCTCCTCCGCAACACTCCGCCCAGAGATTCTGGACCGTCACTTCTCCGATTACACATGGAGCGGGCCGACGGGCGGTGTCGCCCGTCGGCCCGTGCCGCCCGTCGCCGGGGTCAGCGCAGTGCGGCGAGCCGGTTCAGGGCGCTGCGCGCCGCGCCGGCGTCGGCCGTTTTCGTCGTGCCGCAGTACTCGGCCAGGAGCATGCCGGTGGTGTCACCCGTCCAGTCGCCGTTGAAGTTGAACGCGGCGGTGTGGCGGCCGTCCGCGCTGGAGGCGGCCATGGAGGTCGAGCCGTGGATGCCGCCGCCGTGGAACCAGAGGACCTTTCCGCAGGGGAGCGTGGCGGAGGAGACGCCGAGCCCGTAGCGCCCGAGGTTCTTCTCGTCCGTGGGCACGGTGGTCGTCAGCTCCTGCTGCTGCTTCTCCGGCAGCAGCTTGCCGCCGAGCAGGGCGCGGTAGAAGCGGTTGAGGTCGTCGGTGGTGGAGATGATCTCGCCCGCGGACCCGCCCCAGGAGGGGTTGAGCTCGGTCACGTCATAGATCTTCGCGTCGGGCTTCGTGTCCAGGAGCTTGCTGTAGGCCCGGCCGTGCGGGCGGGGCATTCGGGGCGAGGTGCCGGGGAGCGTGGTGCCGTTCAGGTGCAGGGGCCTGATGATGCGCTCGCGGATCTCGGTGGCGTAGGAGCGGCCGGTCACCTTTTCGACGATCATCCCGGCGATGATGTAGTTGGTGTTGGAGTAGTGCCACTTCTCGCCGGGTGCGGCGTACGGCGGGTGGGCCACGGCGATGTCCACCAACTGCTGTGGCGTGTACGTGTCGTAGCGATCCTTGAGGAAGTCTTTCGAGATCCGGGTGAGCATGGCGGGATCCTCGGTGTAGTTGTAGATCCCGCTGGTGTGGTTGAGGACTTGGCGGACGGTGATGCGGCTGCCGTCGTTGCCGTTGCCGTCGACCACGCCCGGCAGCCAGTGCTCGACGGTGTCGTCGAGGTCGATCCTGCCCTCGCTCTCCAACTGCAGCAGGACGGTCGAGGTGAAGGCCTTGCTGATGCTGCCGACCCGGAAGCGGTCCTGGGCGAGGCGCGGGCGGTGCGTGGTGAGGTCGGCGACGCCGGAGGAGCCGTGCCAGACGTCCCGGCCGTTCCGGGTCTCCCCGAGGACTCCCGGCACACCGGCCGCGACCTGGGCGTCCATCGCGGCCTGGGTGGCGTCGTGCGAGCCGGCCGGCGCGGCCGAGGCCGTGGTGGTCAGGGTGGTGGCGGTCAGCGCTGCGGACACCACTGCTGCGGCCAGGGCTCTGCGTACGGTCTGTTTGCGCATCGATGCGGTCCTGCCTCTCCGATCACGGTGACACGTGGGTGTGCCGTTACAGCAGACACGGCCAACTGCCCGCGGGTTGAGCGGGATTCGGAGCAGGCGCGAGATCCGGCCATGGGTGCCGTGGCGCAGCCGGACTCCGCTTCGGTAACTCACTCTTTCGGTGGAATGCACCCAAGGTAATCGGTCGACTACGCTAGGTGTATGCGGCTCGGGGGTGCCGCAGACGGCCCCAGGGGTGTTCCGCGTCCCGGGAGGGTGGGGGCGGCCGGCGGGCGGTGGGGTCCGCCCGCCGGCGCGTACGCGGACATGCAGATCCCGATATGTGCCCATAGGGTGGGCCTGCCCTCGTCGTCACCCTCTTCGAGGAGGGGCACATGCCCACGCACACGCTCAAGGACAAGGTCGTCGTCATCGGCGGCGCATCGAGGAACCTCGGCAGCCTCATCGCGAAGGAAGTCGCAGCGGACGGCGCCAAGGTGGTCGTCCACTACAACAGCCCGTCCTCCAAGGACGGCGCGCAGCGCACCGCCGAGGCCGTCAAGGCTGCGGGCGGCGAAGCGATCGTCCACGAGGCCGACCTGACCAAGGTGTCCGAGGTCGAGGGGCTCTTCGAGGTGGCGGTCGGCGCCTTCGACAAGGTCGACTGCATGGTGAACACCGCCGGCATGGTGATCAAGAAGCCGATGACGGAGGTCACCGAAGAGGAATACGACCGGATGTTCGCCGTCAACTCCAAGGCCGCGTACTTCATGATGCAGGAGGCGGCCAAGCGGATGGAGGACGGCGGCAAGATCGTCACCATCGTCACCTCGCTGCTCGCCGCTTACACCGGCCTCTACTCCGTGTACGCGGGCAGCAAGTCGCCCGTCGAGCACTTCACGCGCGCCCTGTCCAAGGAGCTGTTCGGCCGCAACATCTCGGTCAACAACATCGCGCCGGGCCCGATGGACACCTCGTTCTTCTACCCCGCCGAGAGCGACGACTCCGTCGCGTTCCACAAGTCCTCGTCCATGAACGGCGAGCTGACGAAGATCGAGGACATCGTGCCGTACGTGAAGTTCCTGCTCACCGACGGCTGGTGGCTCAACGGGCAGACCCTCTTCGTCAACGGCGGCTACACCACCCGCTGATCCCGCACCTGGCGCGAATGCCGTATGGACACCGCGGTGCGCGGTGTCCAGGGTCGAGGTATGCGCCCTGCTGCAACTCGCCGACCCGACGCCCGCGATGTCGTCCTCGCCGTGCACGGGGGCGCGGGCGCCGCCCTGTGCCGCGAGGCCACCGACGCCCGGACCGAACGGGCCTACCGCACAGGGCTGGCCGAGGCCCTGCAGGCCGGCTGCGCGGCGCTGCGCCGCGGCGGCAGCAGCGTGGACGCCGTCGAGGCGGCGGTGCGCGTGCTGGAGGATGGCGAACTGTTCAACGCGGGCCGTGGCTCGGTGTTCACCGAGGACGCCGCGCACGAGCTCGACGCTTCCGTCATGCGCGGCACGGACCTGGCCGCCGGGGCGGTCGTGGGCGTACGGCACGTGCGCAACCCCGTCTCCGCGGCCCGCCTGGTGATGGAGCGGACGAGCCATGTGATGCTCGCGGGGCGCGGCGCCGACGAGTTCGCCGAGCGCAGCGGCCTGCCGCCCGTGACCCAGGGCTACTTCCGGACGCAGAAGCGCTGGGACGAGCTGATGAAGGCGAAGGCGAAGGCGGGGGCGGCGGCGGACCACAGCATCACCGGCACCGTGGGCGCCGTTGCCCTCGACGACGCACAGGGCCTCGCCGCGGCGACGTCGACCGGGGGCATGACCGGCAAGCAGGCCGGTCGCGTGGGGGATTCGCCCGTCATCGGAGCCGGTACGTACGCGCAGAACGGCATGGCCGCCGTGAGCGCCACGGGCAAGGGCGAGGGCTTCCTGCGCGGCGCGGCGGCCGTGACCGTGGTGCACCTGATGGAGTTCGGGGGCAGGGACGTTGCATCGGCCGCGTACGAGGTCGTCATGGAACGGCTGCCGCCGCTGGGCGGCACGGGCGGGGTCATCGCCCTGGACGCCCGCGGCGCGCTGGCGGCTCCGTACAGCAGTCAGGGCATGGTGCACGGCCATGTGACGCGGGACGGCACGGTCGTCACGCGGGTGTTCCCCGACGAGTCGCCCGTGTGACACAGGTCATCTGCCGGGATGTGAAGTCACCGCTCTGCCTGGTCATTTGAGTTCAGCACAATCCTCGCTTGCCTATCTTGCACTGGAGTCATGCCTCCCTGCGGCCGAAGATGACTGCATGACCTCCAACACGCCGCAGAACGGCACCACTTCCGCACCCGGCCGCGACCTGCTGGCCGTCGCCAGCCAGACCGGACCGACCGTCACCTTCTTCGACGCCGCCACCCATCAGCTGCTGGATGTCGTCGAAGTCCCCGCCGAACCCCACGAGTTGTGCTTCGACCCCGACCAGCGCGTGCTCTACTGCGCCAGTACGTACGTCTCCGGCTACTACGGCGCCCACAAGGGCCGCGCCCGGCAGGTCAGCGTCATCGACGTCGCCACCCGTACGGTCGTGGACACCCTGGACACCGCCCCCGACCACGCGCCGCACGGCCTGGCCCTCGACCGCGCCCGCTGCCGGCTCTACGTCAGCGTCGAGGCGACCGCGGACGCCCCCGGCGGCGTGCTCGTCTTCGACACCCGCACCCGGAAGCGGATCGGCCGGATCCCGGTCATGGCCGACGGCCCGCACTGGTTCGCGGTCACCCCGGACGGGCGCCGGGGGTACGCGACGAACAAGGAGGCGCCGTTCGTCTCCGTCGTGGACCTGGAGCGCGACGCCTTCACCGGCCGGATCCCCGTGGCCGGAAGCGAGGGACTGGACGTCTCGCGGGACGGGGCCCACGCCTACATCGCCGTCCCCAAGGGCGGCTTCGGCTCCCCGCCCGCCGTGCAGCCGGGCATCCGGGTCGTCGACACCGCCACCGCCGAGGTCGTCCGCACCCTCCCCACCGAGGGCATCGTCTTCCCCGTCCACACCACGGCGACCGGCGCGCTCCTCGCGGGCGAGCTGCGCATGGCGCCGGGGGAGGGCGGTGTCCTGGGGGCGCAGACCGACGGCGTGCTCACCTATTTCGCACCCGGCACCCTCGAGCCCGCCGGGCAGGTCCCCGTCGGCCGGTTCCCCCTGACGATCACCTCGTCCCCGGACGGCACCCGCGCCTACGTCTCCGCCGTGCTGTCCTCGACCGTGACCGTGGTCGACCTGGTGGACCTGTGCGTGCTCGCCACCCTCGACGTCGACCGCAAGGGCGAGGCCGGGGCCCACGGCCTCGCGTACATCCCCGCCGCCGCGCAGCCCGGGACCGCTGCCTGACGATTTGTCGCCTTGTCACCCGACACGCCGAACAAGCCACCCGGGCGGCCCAGCGACGCACGGGCCCGCGGTTGCGCGGGGCCCCGGCTGCCGGGAGTGTGGGGGCGAAGATCACCCAATCTGCTCGGTGTGTCTGCCCGGGCACGGCGCCCCGTCCGTGCCCGGGCGCCCCGGGTGCGGTGCGGATCGTGCGCCTGGCGGTCCGTCACCCGTGAGGAGTCGCGCATGTCCGGATACCGTGCAGCCCTTCGGAGAGGCAGCGGACGGCACCGGCGCCGCCGGCGCCCGCCGGTGAAATCGGCCGCCGCCTTCACCGTGCTGGTCACCTGCTCCGCGTTCGCGGCCACCTCGCTGGACGACCCGCCGCCGGAGTGCGGCAAGAAGGGCCCGGGAGCCTCCTGCACCGGGCGCAACGCCCAGCGGGCGGCCGGCATACGCAGGACGGGCGGTCCGGACGACGCCCCCCGCAACGGCTCGGACCAGAACGCCGCGGAGCCGGACGGCGTCTACGACCGTGAACGCTGCGGCAACACCTCCAACCGGGTCCTGCTGACCCTGGACGACTGGGCCTACAACGACCCGGACCGCGCCGTGCGCGTCGGGGCGCAGCTGCAGTCGCAGGGCATCCGCGCCGCCTTCTTCCTGATCAACCAGTTCGCCGCCAGGTACCCGCAGATCGTCGCCACCCTGCGGCAGCAGGGGCACTGGGTGGCCAACCACTCCTTCTCGCACGCGAAGCTGACCTCGCTCTCCGACCAGGCCCTGAAGGACGAGATCACCGGCGGCCTGCCCAGCAATGTGCTCCGCCCGCCCTACGGGGACGCCGGGGAGCGGGAGCAGGACGTCGCCGCCGACATGGGCTACCGGATCTGCAACTGGACCATCGACACCCACGACTGGGAGAAGCCGGGCGGCAACTTCACGAGCGTGGACGCCATCCGGACCAACGTGCGCAACGCCACCCCCGAGGAGAAGCACAACGGCGTGATCCTCGGCCACCTCTTCAGCAACTTCCCCGACGCCCTGCCCGGCATCATCGGCGACCTCCACGACCAGGGCTACCACCTGTGCCGCAACACCGGCCCGGTCGGCGACCGGGTGCCCTATCCGCTGCAGTGCTGAAGTGCCCCGAAGGGGCGCGGGGAACCGCGCGACCAGCCACGGACGGTCTGCAGCCGACGCACCCCACCCCAGGGGTCCGGGGCGCAGCCCCGGGAGCTCCGTCTGAGGGTGCGTCGTGGCTGGTCGCGCAGTTCCCCGCGCCCCTTCGGGGCGCCGTGTTTACACCGCGGCGGTCAGCAGAGGCCGCAGCGGTCCGCCGCGTGCCCGTTCGACCCAGGGCGCGGCCCGCGTCGCCAGCAGGGTCAGGATCGGTGCCAGGACGATGCCGACCAGCGCGCCTGCGACGACGTCGTGCGGGTAGTGGGCGCCCACCCACACCCGGGAGAAGCCCATCGCCACGGCCGCGAGCAGTCCGATCGCCCCGAGCCTGCGGTCGATCATCCACAGGGCCGCCGCCGCGGAGAAGGCGATCACCGAGTGGTTGCTGGGGAAGGACCAGTCGCCCGGCGCGGGGCAGGCCTCCAGTGTGAAGCTGCCGGGCAGGGACCGGCACGGCCGGTCCTCCTGCACCAGTGTCTTCAGCACCATGTCGACCCCGAACACGGCGACCACCACCACGGGCACCGCCAGGGCCCGGGCCATCACCGGGGCGTCCAGCCGCCGCGCGCGCCACCAGGCCAGGAGCATCAGCACGGCGAACAGGGCCAGGCCGTAGGAGGTCCAGGCGGAGATGGCATCGTTCAGTACCGCGGGGGCGTGCCGGGCCTCCTCGGTGACGTCCGTGTAGAGGCTGCCGTCGATACCCGAGCCGTCGAAGGCAGGCGCAGTGCCCGCCGCCAAACCGATGGTTGTCGCAGTCATTCCCGTCATTTCTGTCGTTACTGTCCGTCCGTGCTCCCCGAGGCGGCCGACGCCGCCCCGGCTGCGGCCCGGCGGCGGCCGCGCAGCAACTCGATGCCGACCGGCAGCAGTGACAGCAGCACTACAACGCCGACGACGGGGAGCAGGTAGCGGTCCACGTTCGGAATGGCCGAGCCCAGTCCGTAACCGCCCAGGACCAGCCCGACCGTCCAGACCGTACCTCCGGCCACCTGCCACACCGCAAACGTCCGGGGGGCGATGCCGAGTGCCCCGGCCAGCGGATTGAGCACGGTGCGCACCACGGGCACGAAGCGCGCCAGCACGATCGCGCGGGCGTGTCCGTACCTGCCCAGCAGTTCCTCGGCCCGCTCCACGCCCTCGTGCAGGCGCTTGTTGCGGGAGCGGGAGAGCAGCGTCCGGCCGCCGCGCCTGCCGAGCACGTAACCGCACTGGGCACCGGCCAGCGCCCCGACGACGGCCGCGGCCAGCACCTGCACCAGGTCCAGGTGCGGTCCGGAGTGCGCTCCCGGCCGGCACAGCAGGCCGGCGGTGAACAGCAGTGAGTCGCCGGGCAGGAAGAAGCCGACGAGCAGCCCCGTCTCCGCGAAGAGGACGACGGCGATGCCGAGCGCCCCGAAGGCCGCCAGCAGCGAGGACGCATCCAGGACATTGACGGCCAAGGTGGCCGCGGGGGGTGCGGGCACGAGCGCGAGGCCTCCCATAATCGAGGACAGGGCCGAACGGCCCCGACTGTCTACAATCCCGTAGACGGTCTACGTGACTGTAGACGATTCCAGGGAGGGAGCGGTTCCCGTGACCGAGTCCATACGCCGCCCGGCGGGCGAACTCGAGGCCGCAGTGCTCTCCGCACTCTGGGCGGCCGACGGCCCGCTGACCCCGCCCGAGGTCCAGCTGGCGCTCGGCGGCCCGCTGGCCCGCACGACGGTGGCGACGATCCTGGCCCGGCTCCACGACAAGGGAACCGTGCGGCGCATCCGCAGCGGGCGCGCCTACGCGTACAGCCCGGCCGTCGAGGACCACGCCGCCCTCGCCGCCCACCGCATGCACAGCGAGCTGGACAAGGAGGCCGACCGGCCCGGCGTGCTCGCCCGCTTCGTCTCCCGGCTCTCCACCGACGACGAGGCGCTCCTGCGCGACCTGCTGCGCCGGGCCCACGGCTCCGGGGAGCCGGGATGATCTGGGCCGTCTGGGCGCCGCTGCTCGCGCCCTTCCTCGCGGTTCCCGCCGCCCGCAGGCTGGCGGGACTGCTGCCGCCGCGCGCCGCGGCCCTGCTGCTGGCCGCCTCCGCGGCCGCCCTGGGGGCGTTCGCCGCCGCGGCGCTGGCCCTGCTGACCGTGGCCGCGCTGCTGCACCTGCCCTTCGTGGCCGCGCTCGGCCACGTCAGGGTGGCCCTGCTGCCGCACGACCCCGCCTTCGCCGTCCCGCTCGGGCTGGCCGCGACCGCGGCCGCCCTCGCCGTGACCGCGGACACCGCCCGCACCCTGCTGCGCCACGTCCGGCAGCTGCTGCGCGCCGGGGCGGAGGCGGCGGGCCGCTCCAGCGCGGGCGACCTGACGGTGCTGCCCGACGAGGCCGCGGACGCCTACGCCCTGCCCGGCCGGCCCGGCCGGGTCGTCGTCACCGCGGGGATGCTGCGCAGCCTGGACGCCGATGAGCGTGCGGTGCTGCTGGCCCACGAACGCGCCCACCTCGCCGGGCGGCACCATCTGCTGCTGCTCTGCGCGGAGCTCGCCGGGTGCCTGCATCCGGCCCTGCGTGCGCTGCGCGCGCCGCTGGCCTTCCAACTGGAGCGCTGGGCGGACGAGGCGGCCGCCACCGCGGTCGGCGACCGCAGCCTGGCCGCCCGCGCGGTCGGCCGCGCGGCCCTGGCCGCCTCCGCGGCCCCGTCCCGCCACCGCCCCGCGACGGCCCTGACCGCGACGGCGGGCCCCGTACCCCGCCGCGTCGCGGCCCTCCTGGCGGCTCCCGCCGCGACCCGCGCCATCCCGGCGGGCCGCACGGCGCGGGCCGTGGCGCTCCTGCTGGCCGCCTGCCTCCTCGCCTCCGGCGCCGCGGCTGCGGATGCGACGAACGACCTGCACGACAACATCGAGACCGCGCAGCACGCCGGCCCGCAGGGCACATGAAAACGGATCCGGGGCTCACACCCCGGACCCGCTCAGCCCTGTCCCCGCCGGAACCGTTCCCCGATCGCGCCCTGGTCGGTCTCCCACCACGGCCGCATCATCTCGGGCGCTGCCGCCTCGGCCGCCTCGGCGTTGTCACCGGCCACCGCGGGCTGCGGCGCGGCCGCGGCGGCCAGTTCCTCGTCCAGCCTCCGGTCCAGCGCCGCCGTGGTGCCGCGCTCCGCGCGCACCCACTCCACGAACACCGCGATCAGGAACGGCAGCCCCACCAGCTCCGCGATCGTGAGCATCAGCCCGCCCCCGATCGCCTGGTCCCGTTCGGCCCCCGGCCCCCACTCCGGCGCGTGCGCCCGGTACCAGCCGCCCGCGATCAGCGTGCTACTGGTCATCACGACGATGCCCGGCACCGCGTCGACGAGCCCGTCGACGAAGACGAACAGCGCCCGCACCGGATGCCCGCACCACGGGGGCAGCATCTCCTCGTGCGAGAGCATCGGCAGCACGAAGAGGCACCCGGTCAGTACGAGCTGCAGGTACATCACCTGGTGCACGGCCTCGTGCCGCAGGGCGGCCTCGAAGTACGGGGTGAAGTAGATGCTCAGCTCGCTGGCCAGGACCAGCACCGTGCTGAGCACCGGGAAGGTCAGCGTGCGCACCGGCCGGCTGCGCAGCGCCCGCTCCAGCCGCTCCCCGGACCGTGCGGGCAGCGCCCGCCGGGCCAGCGCCAGCGGGTCGCCGAGGGCCAGGCCCAGCGGGGCGATCAGGTCGAGCAGGATGTTCTGCACGGCGGCGGGCCAGAACAGCACCCGGTCGTACACCGCGAGCGCGGACATGGTCGCGACGGCCGTCGTCCCCAGGCCCAGCACCGCGAAGGCGAGAGTCCGGGCGACCGGCCAGCGCTCCCCGCGCCGCGTCAGCCTGACGACGCCCCACGCGTACAGCCCGCCCAGCACGACGACGGCCGCGAGTCCGAACGGATCGGCCTGCCACGTCCCGAGCATGCGCCCGGGCGTGAGCTCAGGAAGGTTTGCCACTGCCACGGACGTTCAGCGTAGGGGCGGCGAAAAAGGATCACTCGGCGGGTTCGTTCTCTTTGCCAACGCACAAGAAATGGCTGTATTCGGCCAAGTTCACACCAAGGAGAAACCATGGAAACACCCCCTGGTGGTGAAGTTTGGTCAAGTCCCCGAACGGGCGCGGGAGCATGAGTCGGGGGTGCGACGCGGGGGCGTGCACCGGGAGGAGGACGAACAGGTGACGCACGAGCAGGGACCGGTGCCCGCTCCGGGGGTACGGCACAAGAAGCGCCGGCTGCAGTACGAGCTGATCGGGTGCGGCCTGCACGGGCACAGCCTCGTCGGCACCGACGCCGCACAGGTGAGTCCCGGGGACGCGCTGCTGGTGCGCGAGACGGCCGACGGGATGCGCTGGCACCGCTGCCTGCGCTGCGACGCCTGGCTGCCGCTGCCGGCCCCGGACCGCCCCACGGCGCAGACCGTGCCGGAGCGGCACACGATCGAACTCCCGCTGCGCGGCCGCCCGCTGCGCGACCGCTACGTCCTGCGGCTCATCGCCGTCGACCGGCTGGTGCACTTCCTGGTCCTCGGCGTGCTGGCCGTCGCCGTCTTCGCCTTCGCGCGCGAACGGGAGCGGCTGCGGGGCCCGTTCTACCGGATCATCGACGCCGTGCAGAACGGCGTCGGCGGCCCGAGTGGAACCGGCCGCCACGGCTTCCTGGGCGACCTGGACAAGGCCTTCGCCGCCCACACCTCCACGCTCTGGGTGGTCGGTGCGGTCGTCGCGGCGTACGCGCTGCTCGAAGGGATCGAGGCGATCGGCCTCTGGCTGGCGAAGCGGTGGGCCGAGTACCTCACCTTCGTGGCGACGGCCGTGCTGCTCGCGCCCGAGATCTACGAGCTCACCGGGCACATCAGCGCCACGAAGATCCTCACCCTGCTGATCAACGTCGCGGTCCTGGTCTACCTGCTGTTCGCCAAGCGGCTGTTCGGGGTGCGCGGCGGCGGGCGCGCGGAGGAGGCCGCGCGCGAGCGCGACATGGGCTGGGAGGCCCTGGAACGGGTCCACCCGGGCCCGGTGCGGAACGGTTCCTGAATGACGGTGCAGCGAGCGGAGCGCCGCCCGGCGGACCTGCTGCGGCGGCTGCCCGCGACCACGGTGTACGTGGCCGTGCTGCTGGCCACCGCCGGCTGGATGGCCACCGAGTCCAGATCCGGGCAGGCGCGGTTCATACGGCACATCAGCAGCAATGTGCACCACCTGAAGGTGGGCAAGTGGTGGACCCTGCTCGCCAGCGGGCTCGTCGTGGACGGCGTCCCCGCGCTGCTGGGCATCGGCGCGGTGGCCACGGCCGTGGGCCTGGCCGAGTGGCGCTGGGGCACGCTGCGCGGGATGGGCATCTTCCTCTTCGGCCACCTCGTGGCGACCCTGCTCACCGAGGGCGCCATGTGGCTGATGCGCCTGGCCCACCTCCCGGGCGCCCTCAGCCGGGCCCGGGACGTGGGCATCAGCTACGGGCTGGTGGCCACCGTCGCCTGCCTGCTCGCCGTCGGCAGTGAACGGTCGCGGCGCTACGGGCTCGGCCTGCTCACCGCGGCGCTCACGATCGCCTGGACCGTCGACCACGAACTGGCCGACGCGGGCCACCTCGTGGCCCTCGGCCTCGGCGTCCTGGCCGCCCGCAGCCCCTGGTTGTCAGCGCACCCGGACCGTGGTGACGGGTGAGGTCCGCAGCACACTGGGGTGCCTGTCGTCGGGGTCGGCCATCCTGTACAGCACGCCCCGGAACTGCATCATCCCGCGCCGCTGCGGCGTGATGCGGGTGTCGACCCTGGCCCCCGCGCCCGAGCTCGCCGGGTTGCCGCACGACACGATGCGCCAGGCCTCCTGGCCGCCGTCGCGCTCCTCGACGCAGGCCTGCAGATAGTGCGCCGCGTCGTCGTCGCCCGCACCGCTGACCCGCACGGCCTGACCGGAGCGCACGGTGTGCGCGGCGGCGCTGATCTCCATGGCCCCCTTGGCAGCGGCAGGCGCCGCCGCCAGAACCACCACCACGACGGCGACCAGTACGTGCCGCATGCGTGTCCTTTCACCAGGCGCCCCGAAGGGGCGCGGGGAACTGCGCGACCAGCCGCAACGAACCCGCACCCGACGAACTGCACAAGACCGTTGCACCCCGAGTGGAACGCTAACCGCTGCGCGGCCGTCTGGAGTCGATCCGGACGGACTGCAGGAGTCCGACGGCCCCGCAGACGGCGAACATCGACGAGCCTCCGTAGGAGACGAACGGCAGCGGGATGCCGGCGACGGGCATGATGCCCAGCGTCATCCCGATGTTCTCGAAGGACTGGAACGCCAGCCAGCACACGACCCCGACGGCGAGCAGCATGGCGAACATGTCCCCCGCCCGGCGGGCGATGACCATCGCGCGCCACAGCACCACGCCGACCAGGGCGATGATGGCGCCCGCGCCGAGGAAGCCGAGCTCCTCGCCGGCGACGGTGAAGATGAAGTCGGTCTGCTGCTCGGGGACGAAGCCGCCGTTGGTCTGGTTGCCGTGGAAGAGGCCCTGCCCCACCAGCCCGCCGGCCCCGATGGCGATCCGGGCCTGGTGGGTGTTGTAGCCGACACCGCCCGGGTCCAGCCCGGGATCGGCGAAGGCGGCGAAGCGGTTCAACTGGTAGGCGCTGAGCAGATGCAGGGAGAAGACGGCCGCGACCACGGTCGCCGCCACGCCCCCCAGCGCGGCCAGGTACCGGGCGGGGACGCCGGCGGCGAACAGTATCCCCGCCGTGACCGCCGCCAGCACCAGGCTGGTGCCCAGTTCGTGGCTGGCCATGATGACCAGGGCGGGCACCCCGAACAGGGCCAGGGCCGCCAGCATGTGCCGCGGCCCCGGCGCGGGTGTGTCGCGCGCGTCCTTCGCCTCGGCCAGCAGTGCCGCCAGCATCACGACCAGGGCGAGCTTGACGAACTCCGAGGGCTGCAGGGAGAAGCCGCCGCCGATCACGATCCACGAGTGGGCGCCGTTGATGGTGCTCGCCAGCGGGGTGAGCACCGTGGCGAGGAAGAGCAGTGCGGCGCCGTAGAACACCGGGGCGTAGCCGCGTAGCCGGCGGTAGTCCACGATGCTGAGGGCGATGCACAGGACGAGCCCGATGAGCAGGTTGAGCAGGTGCCGTTTGAGGTAGGTGTGCGGGTCCGTGCCCGTGACGTCCTCGCGGTGCATGGTGGCCGACCAGGTCAGCAGCCCGCCGATCGAGCCGAGCGTCACCACGGCGCCCAGCAGGATCCAGTCCAGGCGCCACAGCGGCGAGGCACGGCCGAAGGCCCGCAGGGCGGGCCGACGGGCAGCGGCCTGTGCATGCACGAGCGAGGTTCTCACGGTCACGCCCTCCGGATTCGCCGTGGGGAACAGCCAAAGCGGTGGGGCAGACTCTACAGTTAACGACTTGCGCAACCGTTAAAACTATTGTCGTTCAAATGTGTCCGTGCTGGTGAAGGGCGCAAAGGCGTGGCTGAAGTCCCAGGTGTCCTGCTGCAGTCCGGAGCAGGTGTCCGACCCCTTGGTGCCCGGGCAGCCGCCGTTGTCCCGCTGGAGCGCCCAGAACGACAGGGTGTTGACGCCGTGTGAGGCGGCCCATTCGGCCACCTTGGCCGCGTTCTGGACGGTGAAGGTCTCGGCGGGCCCGTAGTCGTCGATGCCCGGCATCTCCGTCACACCGGTCATGGCCCACAGTGCGTCCGAGGACTTGTCCGGGTAGAGCTGCGCCAGCTGGTCGTGCAGCCCGTCGGCCGCCGAGACGGTGTCGGCGGCCATGTCGTGCGTCGCACCGTCGTAGTAGTCGAAGGTCATGATGTTGACGACGTCGACGCGGGTGCCGTTGGAGACGGCGTTGTCGAGGACCGCGAGGCCGCTGTCGGCCAGGCCGTGCGTGGTCGTCGGCAGGGTGTAGGAGAACTGCACGGCGCGGCCCGTGCCCGCGGCCCAGTCCTGCACCTGCTTGACGGCCTTGTTGCGGCGGTCGATTCCGGCCGTGTTGGTCAGGGAGTTGTCCTCGATGTCCAGGTCCAGGCGGGTCACCCCGTAGGTGGTGATCACGTTTTCGTAGGCCTGGGCGATCCTGTCGACGTCCGTGCAGCTGTCGGCGAGTTCGGTGCCTCCGTTGTCGGCGGCGTATCCGCCGAGGGACGGGATGACGTCGCCGCCGTTCGCGCGGATGGTGCTCACGTCGGAGCCGAACACGGCCTGTGACACGGGCTTGTTGGTGTCGCCGTTCCAGTACGGGGTGCACGAACCCCGGGCCTCGGTCTGCAGGAACGCCAGCGTCAGGTACTTCGCCCCCGACTGGGCGGAGAGCGCGGCGGGACTTCCCGGCGTGTAGGTCTCGTAGTAGGGCGCGAAGACGTGCGGCGGCAGCGAGGGCGTGGCCGCCCGTGCCGTGCCGCTGCCGCCGCCCAGGACCAGGCTTGCGGTTGCGGCCGTGGTGGCCACTGCGGCCGTCACGGTGCGGAGGGATATGAGTCGTCTCACGGAGGCTCCCGGTGGCCGATGTCGTGCACTGAGGTGGGGGCTCTTGTGCGGGGAACATCGTTGGACCGGACCAATGCGGTGTCAAGATGTGGAACACATCGTGTGCGCGGACGAGTTGAGCGTCCGACGACGCGGGGGTGAATCTTCGTGAGCGCAGAAGAATCCCCCCGCTCCGGGTGCCCGTACACCCGGAGCGGGGGGAGTTCCGTCCGACTACTGCGACCGTCAGCCGTTGGCCGAGCCGTTGCCCGACAGGATCGGGATCTCGTCCAGGATGTGCGACAGCGCGTCGTCGCCGTCGTTGATCGTGGAGTTGTCGGTGCACTGCTGCTGCTGCTGCGAGGTGAGGATCGGGATGTCCTGGAGACCGATGTTGATGAGGCCGATGACCGACTGGATCTCGGCCTTGCCGATGGCGATGCAAGGCTTGTTGAGCGTGCCCTGGATCAGGCTCATCTGCGGGCTTTCCTGGCCCCCGGTCTTGGTGTTGCCGTAACCGGTCTTGGCGCCGTTCGCGTTGGCCACGTCGGTGTCGTTGCCAATGGCCATCGCCGGGGCGGCCATCGTGCCGACCGCGGTAGCCGTCAGGGCCGCCGTGGCGAGTACCTTCTTGAGCACTTCTCTAGCCTTTCGATCGATCGAGCGTTTCCCGCTGGGAAGTGATCTGAGTAACTCCGGGCAAATTAAGAAGTTCCGGACTTTCACTCATTCGCCCCATTGCCCTCCGTACCGGTTCGGCGCAGCGTGTCCCATCCGGCGTGTCCGGCCGGGCCGTTCGGCCACGGATCGCGACAAGAGGCCGCGGGTTTCGCCATGCTGGGGCACATTCCGGCCGAATCCGGTGGACCCGATGGAGGCGCACCCATGACCGTCGAATACGTCCGCTATCGCATTGCGGACCCCGAGCGCCGCACCGCCTTCGAGAAGGCGTACGCGGCCGCGGTGCAACACCTGTACTCCGCGCCCCAGTGCCTGGGCTATGAACTCTCCCGCGGAGTGGAGGAGCCCGAGCGTTACGTCCTGCGCATCGAATGGACCTCGGTGGAGGACCACGAGAACGGGTTCCGCCGGGGCCCGCACTTCCCGCCGTTCCTTGCGGAGATCCGGCCGTTCGCCGGCGACATCGAGGAGATGAAGCACTACGAGCGGACGCTGGTGGTCGACAAGGAGAGGGGCTGACCGGGAGGTGTGACCGGTCCCACCCGTCCCGGAGCTTCGATCGCGGCGCGAACGTATTACCCTCAGGGATGTGAATACGCTCGTCAAGCGCCGCCACGTGGACTTCGTCCGCGTCACGACCATGTCCTGTCGCCGCTCCGCCTGACACTTCACGCTGCCGCCCGGCACCTCTGCTGCCGTGGCCTCTTTGCGCTCTTCCTGCTTGTGCTCTTCCTGCATTCCGAGCTCTGCCAGCTTTTTGCTTTCCTAGCCGCTTCCCGGCCCCGCGCTTCCGCACACCTGCGGCGGCTTCGCGGGCCACCCGGTCACCACCGGGTGCGACCGGGCCTTCACGCTGTGGGACACCCCATGATCAACGAGCTTCCCGTCATCGACCTCTCCGCCGCCTCCGGTGGGCCCGACGCCCGCGCCCGTCTCCACGACGCGCTGCACACCGCCGCCCGCGACGTGGGTTTCTTCCACCTGACCGGCCATGGCATCACCCCCGCCGAGACCGATGCACTCATGAGCGCCCTGCGCGCCTTCTTCGCCCTGCCCGAGGCCGAGCGGCTGGCCATCAGCAACCTCAACTCCCCCCATTTCCGCGGCTACACGCGCATCGGCGACGAGCGTACGGGCGGCAGCCAGGACTGGCGCGACCAGCTCGACATAGGCGCCGAGCGGACCCCGCGCATACCCGTCGGCGACGAGCCCGGCTACTGGTGGCTGGAGGGCCCCAACCAGTGGCCCGACTCCCTGCCCGCCCTGCGCGCCAACGCCCTGCACTGGATCGACCGGCTGAGCTCCGTGGCCCGGCAGCTGCTCCACGAGCTGCTCACGTCGATCGGTGCCCCGGCGGACTTCTACGACGAGGCCTTCGCCGAGCGTCCCCACCTGCACCTCAAGCTGGTCCGCTACCCCGGCAGCGCCCCCGACGGCGCGGGGCAGGGCGTCGGCGCCCACAAGGACTACGGCTTCCTGACCCTGCTGCTGCAGGACCAGGTCGGCGGCCTCCAGGTGGAGAACCCGGACGGCACCTTCATCGACGTGCCGCCGCTGCCGGGCGCCTTCGTCGTCAACCTCGGCGAGCTGCTCGAAGTGGCCACCAACGGCTACCTCAAGGCCACCAACCACCGGGTGGTGAGCCCGCCCGGACAGCGGGAGCGCTTCTCGGTCCCGTTCTTCTACAACCCGCGGCTGGACGCCCGGATCGCGCCGGTGCCGTTCCCGCTCGCCGACCGCGCCCCCGGCGTCACCCAGGACGCGGCCAACCCGCTGTTCGCCGAGTACGGCCGCAACGAGATCAAGGGCTGGCTCCGGGCGCACCCCGAGGTCGCGCGCCGCTACCACGCGGACCTGGTCGGGGCGGCGGCCGCCGGCTGACGGGAGGATCCCGGAAGGATCCCGGCGGAAGGACCCCGAAGCAAAGATCACACACGGATCCCGTTTCACCCCCTCGGTCAAGGGTTAGTAAAGTGCAGGGAGGGAATCACTCTCCGTACAGGGCGCTTGGCGCCACGGGGGAGCACGAGGGGCGGGATCATGAAATCGCTGGGGACGGGCATCGGCTGGCGGCCGCAGATCGCCGAAGCCGTCGAAAGGCTGCCGGGAGTCGACTGGGTGGAGGTCGTGGCGGAGAACATCTGCCCGGGCCACCTCCCCGACTCCCTCCGGCGGCTGCGCGAGCGCGGCACGCCCGTCGTCCCGCACGGCGTCTCCCTCGGCCTGGGCGGCGCCGACCGCCCCGACCTCGGCCGCCTGGTCGGGCTGGCCGAACGGGCCGAGGCCCTGGAAGCACCGCTGGTCACCGAGCACATCGCCTTCGTCCGGGCCGGCACGCCGCGGGTGGAGGCCGGGCACCTGCTGCCGGTGCCCCGCACCCGCGACGCCCTGGACGTGCTCTGCGAGAACGTGCGCATCGCCCAGGACGTGCTCCCGGTCCCCCTGGCCCTGGAGAACGTCGCGGCCTTCCTGACGTGGCCGGACGAGGAGTTCACCGAAGGACAGTTCCTGGCCGAGCTGGTGGAGCGGACCGGCGTGCGGCTCCTCGTCGACGTCGCCAACCTCCACACCAACCACGTCAACCGCGGCGAGGATCCGGCATCCGTCCTGGACGAACTGCCCGTCGAGGCCATCGCCTACGTCCACGTGGCAGGCGGCTTCGAGCGCGAGGGCCTGTGGCACGACAGCCACGCCCATCCGGTGTCGCGGCCCGTGCTGGACGTCCTGGCCGCACTGTGCGAACGGGCCACGCCCCCCGGCGTGTTGCTGGAGCGGGACGACAACTTCCCCGAAGCGAGCGTGCTGTCGGCGGAACTCGACGCGATACGGGCCGTGGTGGCCGGGGGAGCGCCCCACCGTGTCTGACCCCGGCGCCACGGCGGCCCGGCAGCGGCTCGCCCAGGCGCAGTCCGCGCTGCTCTCCTCCCTGGTGGCCGGCGCCCCGCCGCCGGCCGGCTTCGACCCCGGGCGGCTGGGAGCGCAGCGGCGTGCTCTGCTCGACAAACGGGCCGGGGTGGCGGCCAGGACGGCTCCCGGACTGCGGGAGATCCTGGGCCGGGACTTCCGGCGCCTGTTCCTCGACCACGCCCAGGGGCGGCCCATGGCCGACGGCTACCGCCGGGATGTGCTCGACTTCGCCCGCGCGCTGCTGAGCACGCCCGACGCCGTCCCCGAAGCGGACCGGCGCCGCCGACTCGCCGCCTGGGTGGCGGAGCAGACGGCTCCGCCCCCGCCCCCCGGACTTCTTCGCCGCCTGGCCACGGCACTGCGCGCGAGCGCCTGACGCCTGCCGCGCGCTGAACGAAAGGCAACCAACCGATGATCTTTGCTGCCCTCGGGGCACTGCTGTGCCTGCTTCTCCCTTCCGTATGGCTGCTGCGGATACGGCGGCAGGCGCGGGGATCCGGCTTCCTCGACCCCGAACCGAGCCTGGTGGAAGCGGCCTATCTGTGCGGCGGCGCGGGCAGGGTCGCCGACACCGTCATCACCAGGATGTACGCCGACAAACGCATCACGGTGAAGAACGACAAGGTCATGGTGGTCGAACCCATCACCCACAACGCCGTGGAGCGCGCGCTGTTGAAGCGCTGTTCCACCTGGAGCAACACCCTGCGCGGGGTGCGCAGGGCAATACGGCGCGACCCTTCGCTGGAAGCCGTGCACGACTCGCTGGTGAAGCAAGGGCTGTTGCTGACGGCGAAGGCATGGCGCTTGTGGCGCCGGGTTGTCGTCGTGCAGCGGGCAGGGCTCTTCGTCGCGGGCTTCATCACGTTCGTGCTGCTGTTCAACACCCGTTCCTACCCCGCACCGTTGATCCTCCTGCCGCTGGTGGTCGCGGGGATCGTGGTGCAGGTGACGTGCCGCCCCCGCAAGGAGTGGATCCCGTACACCGACCGCGGTCGTTCCGTGGCCCAGGACCTGAGGAGGAAGGATCCCTGGCAGGAGAGCGACCCGGCAGTCCATCCCGAAGGCCCCGCCGGGGTCGTCGCCGTGCGGGGGTTCGAGGCCCTGACCGACGACGATCTGCGCAAGCAGTTCGGGAAGGCGGCCGAACAGAGCGAGGCCGCACGGCGTGCCGCCCGGCGCCGCCGGGCGCGCACCTACGGTTCCTCGTCCTCGGCATCCTCAACCTCCTCCTGCTCGACGGTCGTCGTCGGAGCCTCCTGCGACGTCGGCAGCGGATCCGGCTGCGGTTTCGGCGACGGGGGCGGCTCCGGTTGTTCGAGCTCGTCCAGCTCCTCCAGCTGCTCCACCAGCAGCTGTTCCTCCAGCAGTTGCTCCTCCTCCAGCTGCAGCAGCAGTAGCTGCTCCTGAGCCTCCCGCACCGCCGATCGCCCGCAGGGCAGGCGCCGCCAGGCGCCACCGCCGGGTCAGCAGGACCGCCGCGAGGGCCAGGTAGAGGTACGTCAGGACAGGGCGGGCGCTCTCGGACGGCAGGAGGAACTGGGTCACGAAAAAGCCGAACAGACCCGCCGCCTCCCAGGCCCGGAAGCGGAGGTCGAGGAGGACGACCACGGCCAGGACGGTCTGCGCCGCCGTCAGGGCGACCTCGTCGACCTGGCGCTCGACGAGGGGGAGGCCGCCGGGGGAGCCCCCTCCGGCGAGGTAGGCGACCGGGAGCAGGCCGACCAGCAGGGTCCACTGGTTGACCTTGCTGCTCAGCAGCGCCCCGAGACCGTCGTCGCCGCGCAGGCGCCATGCGAAGACGACGGCGACGAGGAGCTCGGGCGCCTCGGTCGCCAGCGGGGCCACCCACTGGACGAGGAGGAAGCGGTCGACGCCCAGCGAACTGCCCGCCCCGACGAGGGAGTTCGCAAAGGGCTCGGCCGAGGCGAAGACGGCCACGGCGGCCGCCGTGAAGAGCGCGGCCGTCACCGGCCGGCGCCGGGACGCGGGCAGTCCGGCCAGCCGGGCCGGCACGCCCACCGGCTCCTCGTCGGTGTCGGCGCCACTGCGGCCGATGCGCCACAGGTAGAACGCGTACCACGGCACCAGGAACAGCGGTACGTACCAGGCGATCTGGCGCGTGAGCGGCATGACGAAGGCGAACACGGCGGCCACCGCGAGGAAACCGATGTCGATCCGGCGGTGCGGGCCCAGCACCACGTCCGGCGGGACCCGCCGCCCGCGCCGGCCGGTGCGGCGCGCCGCGAGGAATCCCGCGAGGGCGACCAGCGGCCAGCCGACGCCGATGAGGAGCCGGTTGGCGCCGGTCATGTTGGCCGCGGCATAGGCCGCGTTCCCGGGCGTGCCGGCCGCGCTGTAGGCGAAGTACAGGTCGACGGCGTATTCGGGCAGCACGGCGACGAAGGCCAGCAGGGACAGGGCCAGTGCGCCGGACATGTCGGCGCGGGCGGTCTCCGCCGCCCACATCAGCAGGACGGCCGCGGCGAGGACCCCGAGGCCGAAGACGAGCATGCCGCCGACGGCCCCGGGATCCGTGCCGGTCAGGCGCAGGGCCAGGGCCGGGACGGTGGCGAGCAGGGCTGCCGAGAGGCGTCCGCGGACGGCCGCGGCACCCGGAGCCGTCCTTGTCGTCGTGGCCATCGTGCTCTCCTCCCGCGCCTCATGCCGTGTCCTTCCGGATCTCCACTCTGCGGGGGCGGGTGAGCGGTGTGCGAGGTATGTTCGGGCATGGCCATGGTCGAAAACGGACATCCGGCGCCGATCGTCGACGTCGGCTACCGGAATCCGCACTGTCCGGCGCTCGGCATGGACATCGGGACCCTCGCCGACGCCCGCAGCCGGGTGCCGCCGGGCGAGGAGGGCGCTCCGCAGCGGCTCGACTTCCATCTCCTCGTTCTGGTGACCCGTGGCCGGGGGACGCACATGATCGATTTCGTCGGGCACGACTGCCGGCCCGGCACGCTGCTGTGGGTCCGCCCGGGCCAGGTCCACCGCTACGCCCCCGAGGCGGGGCTCCGGGCCCGTCTCGTCCTCTTCACCCCGGACTTCCCTTCGCCCTCGACGGCCCGGGGCCTGCTGGACGACCCCCACGGCCCCGCGCACTGGCAGCTTTCCGGGCCCGACCGGGCCGAACTCGCCCTGCACACCGACCTGATCGCCGCCGCCCACGCCGTGCACGAGCAGCAGCCGGCCACCGAGCTGCTGCGGCACCTGCTCACGGCCCTGCTGCTGAGGATCGCCCTGCTGCCCGGCTCCGAACGCGCGCCGGCCCCCGCCGGGGCTGCCGAACTCTTCGCCCGTTTCCGGGCCGCGCTGGAGGAGACGTACGCCGACCACCGGTCCGTCGCCGCCCATGCCGCCGCCCTGGCCACGACGCCCAAGACCCTCACCAGGGCCTGTCACCGGGTGGCGGGGATGTCCGCGAAGGCCGTCGTCGACGCCCGGGTGGCGCTGGAGGCCAAGCGCCTGCTCGCGCACACGGACCTGTCCGCCGCCGCGATCGGACGGCGCCTGGGCTTCACCGAGGCGGCCAACTTCGGCAAGTTCTTCACACGTGCCACGGGGCAGTCGCCCGGGGACTTCCGGCGCGACCCCTTCGTCGCAGAGGCCGGCCCGGGGCCGTCGGGGATTGGGCCGTCCGGCTGAATATGGTCCGCGAGCGTTTGGCCTTCTGTGGGTTGCCGAGACCGGGCGGGACAACCACGGCAACGATACGTCTTGGACCAACAGGCGGACCGGCGAGGAGCATCGTGAAAAGACTCGGGCAGGCGGTGAGCTTCACCGGGGCATGCGGTCTGGTGCTGTTCGGCAGCGGCATCGCGCAGGCGCAGACCAACCCGGCCAGTCCGGGATCCCTGCTGGGCGCCGTGGCGGGCGCCGATCTCGGTACCGTCACGCAAATGGTGTCGGGAGTGGTCTGCAACAACCGCCTCGTCGAGTACAACTACTACTCGCCGAGGATCAAGTCGCCGCACCCTTGTATCAACGGTCCGGTCGACAGCGGAAACAACGAGAACAGCAACAACTTCCTCAACCACGGAAACCCGGTGGACAGCGGCAACATCAAGAACGCCGCCGGTTCCACCAACAGCCTCAACGAGGTCAACGGCCCGAGGTCCAACAGCAGCAACGACACCTCCCTGGGGCACCCGGTCTTCCCCTGAGGACCTCCGACACGCCTCGGCCCCCGGTCACCCGGGGGCCGAGGCGTGTGCAGCTGCCGAGGCGTCGGCTCACGTGAACTGGCCGCCGCCCCCGCCGGTGTGGTCCAGGTGGTTGGAACTGTGCGACGAGGCGCCCGTAGAGGACGAACCGGAGTTGACGGACCCGTTGCTGCTCGTCGGACTGCCGCTGCTGGTGGGAGTCCCGGTCAGCCGGACGTTCTGCGCATTGTTGGTATTGCCGCTGTTCACGGGCCCGTTGACGCAGGTACGGGCCGCCCTGCCCTCGCAGGAGAATCCGGCGGAGATACGGACGAACGTATTGCCTTCGTCGCCGTACCGCCCATGGCCCCAGGCCATGGCGGGCGACGCCGTGCCCCCGGCCAGAAGCAGGCCGAGAAGACCTGCGGCCGCCATCTTCGTGCGACTAGTTCTCTTCACTGTGTGGTCCTGACCTCGCGGTTGGTAAATCCCACCGCCTTGCTACCGGGAGCTCCGGTGCAGGCCAAGTCTGCGCAGCGTCCGGTCCTTCACGTTCACCCGGACGGACCTTCAGTCCGCAGCCGCCTCCACGATCGAGGCGAAGCCGGGCGTGGGCAGGGTGCGGACGGGGCGCAGTCCTGAGCGGGCGAAGAGGGCGTCGAGTTCGGCGGGGCTGCGGGTGCTGCCGCCGAGCGCGGTCATCATCAGGAGGTCGAGGTCCTTGCCCGGGTGCGGGGCGTTGCCCGGCGGCGGGACGGCGTCGACGACCAGGACCCGTCCGCCCGGGGCGAGGGCCCGGCGGCAGGACTGCAGGATGCGGACGCAGTCCTCGTCGCTCCAGTCGGGCAGGACGTGCTTGAGGAGGAGGACGTCGCCCTCCGGGACGGCGGCGAAGAAGTCCCCCGGTTCGGCCCGCCAGCGCCCGGTCAACTCCTCTGTGGCGAGCAGCGGTTCGCGTACCGCCGCAGCCCGGTCGAAGAGGACGCCCGACAGGCCGGGGTGGCGCAGCAGGACGGACCGGAGCAGCCCGCCCCGTCCGCCGCCGACGTCCACGACCGTGCCCCGCTCCGGGAACGGGTACGCGGCCGCGACCACGTCGTCGAGCGGGCCGGAGAAGGCCGCCATCCCGGCGTCGAAGACCTCCCTCGCCGCGCCGTCGGTTTCGAGGTGCTGGAAGAAAGGGGTGCCGAAGACCCTGGGGAAGGCGGACTCCCCGGTGCGCACGGTCCCGGCGAGGTCGGCCGCGGAACGCAGGAACATGTCGTCGGTGAGCAGCAGCACGGCGGAGTGCAGCGAGCCCGGGACGTCGGTGCGCAGCGCGTACGCGGCGGGCGTCAGCCCGAACGCGCCTGTGCCGTCCTCCTGGAAGATGCCGCGCGATGCCAGGTGCCGCAGCAACCGCTGCAGTGCCGCGCCGTCGGTGCCGGTGTCCGCGGCGAGTTCGGCGGCGGTGCGCGGCCCGCCGGCGAGCCGGTCGGCGAGCCGGAGCGAGGCGGCGGTCCGCAGGGCGGCGGAATGGAGGAACCCGAAGGTCTCCTCCATCAGCCGCAGGGCTCCGGAGGTGTCGGAGGCGGCCGGGTGACGGCTGGACGAGGGCTCCACGAGGATCTCCCGGGGACGGCTGGGGGGTACCGGACGGTCACCACCCTTCCAGCCGGCGGCCCGGCCGCGGCACCGGCGCTGTGCGGATCTTCGCCTAGGACTTCCGTCCTACGGCGTTCACAGGAGCCGGTAGGCCGAGTCCCTCGCGTCGGTGATGAACATGTGCCCGGGCGCATGGGTGATGGCGAACGGCGGGGCCGAGGCCATGAGGGCGGCCTGGGGCGTCACTCCGCAGGCCCAGAAGACGGGGACCTCGCCGCTGCGGATCTCGACCGGGTCGCCGAAGTCGGGGGCGCCGAGGTCCTCGATGCCGATCGCGGCGGGGTCGCCGACGTGCACCGGTGCGCCGTGGACGGCGGGCATGAGGGCGGTCAGCCGGCGGGCTTCGGCCACCTGCCCCGCGGGGACGGGCCGCATGGAGACCACCAGCGGGCCGTGCAGCCGGCCGGCGGGCCGGCACGGGCGGTTGGTGACGTACATGGAGACGTTGCGGCCCTGTTCGATGTGGCGCAGCGGAATGCCCGCCGCGCTCAGGGTCGCCTCGAAGGTGAAGCTGCAGCCGATGAGGAACGCCACCAGGTCGTCGCGCCACAGACCGGTGACGTCGGCGGGCTCCGCCACGAGCCGGCCGTCCTGCCACACGCGGTACGTGGGCAGGTCGGTGCGCAGGTCGGCGCCGGGCGCGAGCGGTGTGCCGGGGACGCCGGGCTCGGTGACGTCGAGGACGGGGCAGGGCTGGGGGTTGCGCTGGGCGAACAGCAGGACGTCGTAGGCCCAGTCCCGCGGCACGGCGATCAGGTTGGCCTGGGTCCGGCCGTCGGCCCAGCCGGCGGTGGGCCCTGCCGTGCCGGCCCGGAAGGCCGCGCGGGCCTCGGCCGGGGTTGCGGACGCCTGCGGTCCGGGCAGGCGTGGGGCGATGGTTCCCATGCGCACCTCGCGGAGGTGAGGGTGGAGGGCGGCGAACGGCCGCCGGATACGGCAGCCTAGGGATTGTTGAACAAAATCACAAGGTCTCAACTCCTCGATGCCCCATGGCGGTTGGCCGACGCTCACAGCGCAGCGCGGACGATCTCCAGCGGATGCCAGGCCCGTCGCCCCGTCCCGTGGAGGATCTGCTGGCGGCACGAGGTCCCCGTGGCGACGATCACGGTGTCGTCGGGCTCGGCCCGTACCGCGGGGAAGAGCCGGTCCGCCCCCACGGTCATGGAGAGTGCGTAGTGCTCCGACTCGTAGCCGAACGAGCCCGCCATGCCGCAGCAGCCCGTGTCCGGTTCG
Source organism: Streptomyces sp. NPDC002536 (assembly GCF_053594995.1). Taxonomy (NCBI): domain Bacteria; kingdom Bacillati; phylum Actinomycetota; class Actinomycetes; order Kitasatosporales; family Streptomycetaceae; genus Streptomyces; species Streptomyces sp. NPDC002536. The sequence goes on along the minus strand of NZ_JBSFWU010000003.1, from coordinate 103,095 downwards.
ACGACCTCGGTGCCGGGCACGGACCCGAGCAGGGCGACGGTGGCCGCGGTGCCGACCTCGGCCTTCTGGTGGCAGTGGCCGTGGTGGAGCAGGCGCCGGCCGGCGGGCCAGGAGTCGGCGCGCAGGCGGAGCCGGCCGTCGGTGACCGCTTCCAGGAGCAGGTCCTCGACCTGGCGGACCCGGCCCGCGAGGTCGGCGACGACAGGGTCGCCGGGGTGCAGGGCGAGGTGTTCGTCCCGCAGGGTCATCAGGCAGGAGGGTTCGCAGCCGACGACCGGCGAACCGGGGGGCGAGGAGGCCGCGATGCGGTGGGCGAGGGCGCGGGACTGTTCCCTGGCATCGTCCAGCAGGCCCTTGGAGAGCGCGGCGCGGCCGCAGCAGCCGCCGCTCTCCAGGCGGACCTCCCAGCCGCAGTGTTCCAGCAGTTCCACGGCGGCGCGGCCGATGCCCGGCTCGGTGTAGGTCGTGAACGAGTCGGCGAGGAAGGTGAGTTGCCCTTGGGGCGCGGGTTGTGCCGTGAGACTCCGCCGATGAGCCCAGCGGACAAGGTTGCTGTGGGCGAAGACGGGCAGCGGCCGGTGCGGGGTGATGCCCAGGGTCCGGTCGAGCAGGGTGCGCAGGAGGGGGATCCGGCCGGGGAGGTTGGACAGGGGAGCGGTGGCGGAGCCGAGCCGGTTGAGGGTGCGGGCGCCGGCGAAGAGACGGGAGCGGGCCGGGACGCCGTGCAGGTCGTGGTGGTGGGAGAGGGCCTCGGCCTTGAGGGTGGCCATGTCGACGCCGAGGGGGCATTCGCTCTTGCACGCCTTGCACATCAGGCACAGGTCGAGGATCTCGTGGAGGCGTTCGTCGCCCAGGGCGTGCCGGGGGTCCGGGGAGGAGAGCGCCTTGACCAGGGCGCCGGCGCGGCCACGGGTGGAGTCGTGTTCCTCGCGGGTGGCCATGTAGGACGGGCACATGGTGCCGGTGCCGGTCTTGCGGCAGGCGCCGATGTTCATGCAGCGGTCGGCGGCGCCGCGCATGCCGTCGACGACGGGGAAGGAGAGCCGGGTGCGCAGCGGCGCGGCGGGGGCGAGGGCGGCGTCGCGCAGGTGGTCGGTCATGGCGGGGGCGTCGACGATCTTGCCGGGGTTGAACCGGTTGTCGGGGTCGAAGAGCCGTTTGACCTCGCGCATGGCCTCGTACAGGCGCGGACCGAAGATCTCCCGGTTGAACTCGCTGCGGGCCAGACCGTCGCCGTGCTCGCTGGAGTTGACGCCGCCGTACTCGCCCACCAGGTCCTTGATCTCCTCGGCGACGGCGCGCAGGGTGCGGACCTGGGCGGGGTCGGCGAGGTCGACGAAGGGCCGGATGTGCAGGCAGCCGACGGAGCAGTGTCCGTAGAAGCCGGCGGTGAGGCCGTACCGGTCGAGGACGGCGCGGAACCGGCGGGTGTAGGCGGCGAGTCGGGAGGGGTGGACGGCGGTGTCCTCGACGAAGGCCAGGGGGCGTCGGGTGCCCTCGCCGGCGGACATCAGCAGGCCGAGTCCCGCCTTGCGGACCGTGAGGAGTGCGGCCTGCCGGTCGGGGGTGAGGGCGTGCAGGGTGTGGTAGCCGTGACCGTGCCGGGCCCACAGGGCGGTGAGTTCATCGAGGCGGCCGCGGAGTTCGTCCGCGTCGTCACCGGTGAAGGCGACGAAGAGCAGGGCGCCGGGGTCGCCTTCGAGGAGGGCGGACAGCGAGGCGTATGCGATCTTCTGCCGGGAGAGTTCGAGGATGGTGCGGTCCAGGAGCTCGACGGTGGCGGGGTCGCAGGCCAGGGCGTCCTCGGTGGCCTCGACGGCGGCGTCGACGTCGGTGAAGTGCCCGACGGCGATGACGGTTCGGGCAGGGGCCGGTACGAGGGCGACGTCGGCGCGGGTGGTGAGGGCGAGGGTGCCCTCGGAGCCGACGAGGAGTTGTGCGGGGTCGAAGGGGTTGCTGTCGGCGAGGCGGTCGAGCCGGTAGCCGCAGGCGCGCCGCCAGAAGGCGGGGAAGTCCTCGGCGATCGCCCGGGAGTTGGCGGCGAGGAGGCGCGGGAGGCCGCGGTGGATGCGGCCTTCGAGGGTGGGCAGGCCGGCGCGGCGGGCGCGTTCGGTCTCGGTGACGGGTGCGAGGCGGGCACAGGTCGCGTCGGAGAGGACGACGTCCAGGGCGCGGACGTGGTCGACGGTCATGCCGTGGCGCAGGGAGCCGCTGCCGGCGGAGTTGTTGCCGATCATGCCGCCGATGGTGGCCCGGTTGCCGGTGGAGGTGTCGGGCCCGAACATCAACCCGTGGGCGGCGGCGGCCCGGTTGAGCCGGTCCTGGACGACTCCGGGTTCCACCACGGCGGTGCGGGTTCCGGGATCGAGGTCGATGATGCGGTGCATGTGGCGGGAGAGGTCGAGGACGAGCCCGGGGCCGACGGTCTGCCCGGCGAGGCTCGTGCCCGCGCCGCGGGCCGTGACGGACACGCCGTGCTCGGCGGCCGCGGCGACCGCCGCGCGGACGTCCTCGGCGTGGCGGGGGAAGGCGACGCCGAGCGGGGTGATGGCGTACATGCTGGCGTCGCGGGAGTACAGGTGGCGGGTGTAGTCGTCGAAGCGGGCCTCGCCGTCGAGGTCGTGGCGGAGCCTTCGGGCGAGGCCGTCGGCCGTGCTGCTGCCGGGAGCCGATGTCACGGGCGTCTCCGTTCAGGGGGCGCGGAGCAGGTCGAGGGCGGCGTCGAGTCCGCGCGGGTCGAGGGGGACGCCGGTGAGCTGGAGTCCCATCTGCACGCCGGCGAGGGTGCCGGCGAGCGTCAGGTCGCCGATCCGGCCGAGATGCCCGATGCGCAGGACGCGGCCGGCGAGCCGGCCCAGCCCCGCGCCCAGGGACATCCCGAAGCGCTCCAGAACGACGGCGCGTACATGATCGGCGTCGTGGCCGTCGGGCAGGACGACGGCGGTGAGGGTGGCGGAGTACTCGCGTTCGTCGGCGCACAGCACCTCGAGTCCCCAGCCGCGCACGGCGGCCCGGGTGGCGGCGCCGTGCCGGGCGTGCCGGGCGAAGACCTGCGGCAGGCCTTCGGCGTGCAGCAGGCGCAGGGCCTCCTCCAGCCCGTAGAGGAGGTTGGTGGCGGGGGTGCTGGGGAAGCGGCCGTGCCGGTTGGCCTCGATGACGGGGCGCCAGTCCCAGAAGGACTTGGGCAGCCGGGCGGTGCGGGCGGCGTCGAGCGCCTTGCGGCTGACGGCGTTGAAGCCCAGCCCGGGCGGGAGCATGAGGCCCTTCTGCGAGCCGGCCACCGTGACGTCGACGCCCCAGGCGTCGTGGCGGTAGTCGATCGAGGCGAGCGAGGAGACCACGTCGACGAGCAGCAGCGCGGGGTGCCCGGCGGCGTCGAGTGCCTGCCGGATCTCGGGAACGCGGCTGGTGACGCCGGTGGAGGTCTCGTTGTGCACGACGCACACCGCTTTGATCAACCGGCCGCCGTCGGCGTCGAGTTCGCGGCGCACGGCGTCCGGGTCGGCGCCGTGGCGCCAGTCGCCCGGGAGGCAGACGACGTCGAGACCGAGGGAGCGGGCCATCTGCTGCCAGAGGGCGGCGAAGTGGCCGGTCTCGCAGAAGAGCACCCGGTCGCCGGGGCTGAGCGTGTTGACCAGGGCGGCCTCCCAGGCGCCGGTGCCGGAGGCGGGATGGATCACGACGGGGCCGTCCGTGCCGAACACCGGCTTGAGGGCGTCGAGCAGCCGGAGGACGAGAGCGGCGAACTCGGGGCCCCGGTGGTCGATCGTCGGCGCCGCGATGGCGCGCAGCACCTGGTCGGGGACGTTGGTGGGGCCGGGGATCTGGAGGAAGTGCTGTCCGATGCGGGAGGCCATCGACGATCAACTCCCAAGTCATTGTGCCGTGTTGTGGCACGCCGTACCGTGAAGAGGCATGCCGGAGGGTAGGCGCGGCGAGCGGAAGGAGTCAATGGATGCAGAACGTCCTCAACGCCCTGCGGACCCTGGAAGAGGTCGCCGCCCGCCAGCCGGCCGGCGTGGCGGAGCTGGCCAGGGCGCTGGGCCTGCCGAAGAGTTCGGTGCAGCGCGCACTGGTCACCCTGCACGACGCGGGCTGGATCCGGCCCACCGGGGAGACGGTCACCCGCTGGGCGGTCACCACCAAGGCGCTGCAGGTGGGCCGGAGCGCCACCGGCGAGCTCGGGCTGCGCGACGTCGCGCTCCCGGTGCTGGAGGAGCTGCGCCGGCGCACCGACGAGACCGTCCACCTGACGGTCCCGGAGGGCGGCAGGGTCGTGCTGATCGAGCGGCTGGAGACGTCCCAACCCGTGCGCATCGTCCTGCCGTTGGGGCAGCAGCTGCCGCTGCACGCCTCCTCGAACGGCAAGGCCGTGCTCGCCGCGAGCCCGCCGGAGGCGATCGAGCGCTGCCTCGCCGAGGGCCTGCCCCGCTACACCGACACCACGATCACCGACCCGGAACGGCTGCGGGCGGAACTGGCCGTCATCCGGGCGCGGGGCTACGCGGCCAACGGCGGCGAGTGGCGCTCGGACGTCTCGGCGGTCGCGGCGGCGGTCGTCGCCGGTTCCGGGCTGCCGGTGGCCGGGATCAGTGTGAACGTCCCCACGAGCCGGATGAGCGAGGCCTCGCGCACGGCGTTCGGCGCGCTGGTCGCGGAGGCGGCGAAGACACTGGGCGCCGCGCTGGCGGGCCGCCGCTGAAAGAAAGCGAGACACATCCGTGTTCCGACAAGTCCCCGACCCCCTCGGGCACCCCGCCCTCAGCGCACTCCTCGCCTCCCTCCCCCTGCTGGTGCTCCTCACCCTGCTCGGCGTTCTGCGCACCGCCTCCCACCGCGCCGCACTCGGCGGCCTGGCCACCGCCGCCCTGATCGCCGCGACCGTCTACCGCATGCCGCTGCCCCAGGTCGTCGACGGTGCAGCCGAAGGAGCGGCCTTCGGCCTGTTCCCCATCGTCTGGATCGTCCTCAACGCCGTCTGGATCAACCGACTGCAACGCGTCGGAGGCCACTTCGACATCGTGGGCAGGACGTTCTCCTCGCTCTCCGGCGACCTGCGCGTGCAGGCCATCCTCATCGCCTACTGCTTCGGCGCCATGGTCGAGTCCCTCTCCGGCTTCGGCACCCCGATCGCGATCACGTCCCTGCTGCTGCTCGCCCTCGGCCTGGGACCGCTCAGGGCGGCGACGGTCGCCACCTTCGCCAACACCGCACCCGCGGCCTTCGGTTCGGTCGGCAACCCGATCCAGGCACTGGCCAAGGTGACCGCGTACCCGGCGCACGACCTCGGCGCCATGGTCGGCCGGCAGTCCGCCGTCATCGCGGCGCTCGTACCGTTCGTCCTGCTGCTCATGCTCGACGGCCGCAGGGGCCTGGCCGAGGCGTGGCCCGCGGCGCTGACCGCCGGTGCGGGCTTCGGCGCGGGACAGTTCCTGTGCTCGAACTACTTCGCCTACCAACTCACCGACATCGTTGCGGCGTTGTGCTCGACGGGTGCGCTGATCGCGCTCTTACGGGTCTGGAAGCCGCGGGGCCGACTGCCCGCACCCGAGGCACCGGAACGCTCCCCGCACCCCGACCGCCCGTCGGAGGTCGCCCGGGCCTTCTCCCCGTACGCGCTCCTGATCGCCCTGTTCGCCCTGACCTCGTACCACGGCCCCGTACAGCGCTTCCTCGCGTCCCAGGACGTGACCTTCTCCTGGCCGGGCCTCGACGTCCTCGGCACGGACGGCCGCCCGGTCACCGTCACCGTCTTCGACTTCGGCTGGCTCGGCGCCTCCGGCACGCTGCTGCTGATCGCCGGAATCCTCACCGCCGTCATCCTGCGCGTACCGGCCCGCCGGGCGGTGCGCTGCTACGCGCAGACCCTGTACGGGCTGCGCCGGGCCGCCCTCACCATCGCGTGCGTCCTCGCCCTCTCCTACGTCATGAACCTCTCGGGCATGGCCGTCTCCCTGGGCACCTGGCTGGCCGGCCTCGGCCGCGCGTTCGCCCTGCTCTCCGGATTCCTCGGCTGGTTCGGCGTGGCCCTGACCGGTTCGGACACGTCCTCCAACGCCCTGTTCGGCGCGATGCAGGTCTCCGCCGCCCGGCAGGCGGGCCTGAACCCTCTGCTGATGGCCGCGACCAACAGCACCGGCGGCGTCCAGGGCAAGGCCGCCGCCATGCAGAACCTGGTGATCGCCGCGGGCGCGCTGGGGATTTCGGGGCGCGAGGGCGAGATCCTCCGCAAGGTGATCGGCTGGAGCCTCGGCGTGCTCACTGCGCTGTGCCTGCTCGCGTGGCTGCAGTCCACGTCGGTCCTGGGCTGGACGGTGCCGGGCGGGTGAACGGCCGCCGGACACCGTCGTACTGCGTGAGGCACCAGGCGCGTCAGTAGCTGGTGACCCAGCCCCGCTTCACCTCGGTGCCCGCCGGGCAGTACACCCACACCTCGCGGAAGTTGGTCATGGGACCGGCGTTCGGGAAGCTGCCGTCCGAGCAGGCGGCGTTGGCGTACCAGGTCGCCTGTCCGATGACGCCGCACTGGACGTGGTAGAAGGGCTGACCGTTGTTGAACCCGATGTACTCGTTCACGCAGTTGAGGTTCGGGGCCCCCGCAGTGGCGGCCTGAGCGGACGGAACGGCCCCGAACAGGGCTCCGGTGAGGGCGAGTCCGGCCACCAGGCCGCCCGTAGACGGCGGTCGCCCGGGCCATGCGGGCCGCGTCGGTCGATCCCGCAGCTCCCCACCGGAACCTGCCGGCCTGAGACACCGGCCGAGCAGGGGAGACGCAGGTCACATTCATCCATGTCACAGCGCGCCGGGCTCGCTCCGTCCTGGTTGTGCAGCCGACGACCTCCACAAAGGAGCACACCATGAACGCCCGTCTGAACGTCTTCGCCAGCCCGGCCACCGGCAAGGTCGTGAAGGGCCTCAACTCGGCAGGCAAGGCAGTCGCGGACTCCGCCCTGCCGGCCGCGACGCAGGAGCTCGTGAAGATCCGTGCCAGCCAGATCAACGGCTGCGGTTTCTGCCTCGACATGCACACCAAGGAGGCCGCCGCGGCCGGTGAGACCTCGACGCGCCTCCACCTGGTCGCGGCGTGGAGGGAGGCCACCGTCTTCACCGACGCCGAGCGCGCGGCGCTGGAGCTGACGGAGCAGGGCACCCGCATCGCCGACGCGGCCGGCGGGGTCACGGACGAGGCATGGGCGAACGCCGCCAAGCACTACGACGAGGAGCAGCTCATCGCCCTGGTGTCCCTGATCGCCCTCATCAACGCCTACAACCGGCTGAACGTCATCGTCCAGCAGCCCGCCGGCGACTACCGGCCCGGCCAGTTCGCATAACGACGCGTGTCTGCGGGGCTGCCTGCGGCAGCCCCGGGACCGCGTTGCCGCACCCGCCGTCCGACCCGCGCAACGCCTGCCAACACCACGCGTGGGGAGCGGAAACGGCAGCCGATGTTGCCGATTGGTCACTCGCCTGGCGCAACGCCTTCGCTCCCCACCATCCTGTGGCTCACCTTCTGGCGACCGGCCTGGGGCGCTGTTCCGACCCCAGTTCGACCAGGTGATGAAAGAGGAGCCATGGACCGTTCGCTGCTGTCGACGAGAGCGACACTGGTGCTGTTACTCGCCGTGCTGGCCGGAGCGGCAGTGGGTCTGCTGTCGGCACTCGCGGGGGACGGGGCGGCGCGCTGTGCGCTGTGCGGGTTCGCCGCGGCGGGCGGCGCCCTGCCGGTGATCAACCGGGTGATCGCTCCCGACCGCGCCGGCGATGAACCCCGGTTGCAGCCGTCGGGGGACGACCATGGGTGAGCTCAGGCCGTTGGCTCAGGAACTCACGCCGGAATCCCGGGCGTTGGCGTTGGCGCTGCGGGAGCTGTTCGAGGGCCTTGAGGTGTCGGTGCGCCGGTACGCGGCACGGCGGGTCCGCGATGCCGGGACCTTCTCCCGCTATCTGGGCGGCACCCGCGTCCCTCCGTGGGAAGTGGTGATGGACCTGCTCACCGACGTTGCCGAGCACCGCGGCACGGCCGCCACTCCGGAGGCCGTCGAGCTCGTCCGCCGCCTGCACCGGGCCGCCGTCGAGACCGGTGCCGCCCCGCGCCACGCGGTCGAGGTTCTCGAGCGGCAACTCGCAGAAGCCGACCGGGTCTCGCGGCGCTCCACCGCACGCGGCGACGCGCTGGGTGACGCCCTGCTGGACCGCAAGCACCGCATCGCGGACCTGGAGGTCCGCCTGAGCCAGCTCGAAGCGGAGTGGAGCGCGGAGCGGGAGCGGGCCGACCGCCTGGCTGCGGCCAACCCCGACGTCACCGAGCTCCTGCGCGAGCGCGACGTGCTCCAGGGCGAAGTCGCCCGGCTGTCGGCCGACTTGCACGCTGCGCAGAAGCAGCGCGAGGAGGCCGAGGAGCGGTGCGCCCTGCTGGAGCGCCAGCTGTCGGCCGTCGAGCAGACCCGGCAGACGGCCGGTGCCCTGCCGACGGCGACGCCGCAGGCCATGCCCAAGGTCCTCATCGTCGACGACCAGTCGGACAACCTGCTGGCCATGACCGCCGTACTGTCCACCCTCGACCAGGAGTTGGTGGCGGTCCCCTCCGGGCAGGAGGCGCTCAAGGCGCTGCTCGACCACGACGACTTCGCCGTGATCATCATGGACGTCCAGATGCCGGACATGGACGGCTACGAGACCGCCGCCCACATCAAACGCCGCCCGCGCAACCGGGACGTCCCCATCATCTTCCTCACCGCCATGGGCGCGGACCCCGAACACTCCGCCCGCGGCTACGCCGCGGGTGCCGTCGACTACATCGGCAAACCGATCGACCCGTGGGTGCTGCGCGCCAAGGTCGCGGTTTTCACCGGTATTTACCTGGAGCGGCGGCGTAGCGCCCCGTAGGGGCGAACGTCACCCGTCCCCGTCCGGACGGACCCCCGGCGCGCCCGCCCGGAGCCCGTCCGTGACGAGGTCGAAGAGGCGCTGGGCGCGCTCGTGCGCGTCGTCGTGCGTGCTGATGTGCCACAGCCCGGAGATGGCGAGCAGGAGGTCGTCGGGGGTCACCCCGGGGCGGATGGTGCCGGCCGTCTCGTTGGCCTCCAGGAGGAGTTCGACGGCGGCCGTGACCGTTGTGTGGCCCCAGCGCGCCGGCGTGGCGGGTGCGCGGGTGGCTTCGCGCATCGCGTCGGCCAGGCCCGCCTTGGCCGACGCGTACTGGGCGAGGCGGTCCAGCCACTCGCGCAGGGCCTGTTCGGGCGGCCGGGTGTCGAGCAGGTGGCGGGCGGCCTCGAAAACCTGTTGCACCTCGAAGCGGTAGACCTCGAGGATGAGTGACTCCCGGTCGGGGAAGTTGCGGTAGAGGGTGCCCTGCCCGACACCGGCCTTCCTCGCGATCGTGCTGAGCGGCACGGCGGGCGAGCGGGTCAGTTCGGCGAGGGCCGCTTCCAGTATGCGCTCGCGGTTGCGCCGGGCGTCCGAACGCCGGGGCAGGGGCTCGTCGTTGTGCTGTGCCGCCTTCGTCCGCACCTGTTTCCTCGCCCTCGGTTCGTTCCGGGCCGTCGGCCCTTGCTGAGCGGACAGCTGTCCGCTAACTTCGGAGACTCGGACTATTTTTCCGGACAACCGTCCGCTTGAGTTCACTCTAGTAGCAATCGCTGTCGCAGTGCGAACCCCTCACGCTGAAAAGGGCCGTTCATGACCGCCTCGACGTCCAGCGTCATCACCTTGCACGTCAACGGAAAACCCCACACGTTCACCGCCGACCACCGCACCACCCTGCTCGACGCCCTGCGCGAGCGCCTCGACCTGACCGGCACCAAGAAGGGCTGCGACCAAGGGCAGTGCGGCGCCTGCACCGTGCTGCTCGACGGCCGTCGCACCGTCGCCTGCCTGCAGCTCGCGGTCGCGGCCGAGGGACGGGCGATCACCACCATCGAGGGCGTCGCCGACGGCGACCGGCTGCACCCGGTGCAGGAGGCGTTCCTCGAACTCGACGGCTATCAGTGCGGTTACTGCACCCCGGGCCAGATCTGCTCGGCCCTCGCGGTCCTCCAGGAGCACGCCGCCGGCTGGCCGAGCGCCGTCACCGCAGACGTCCGCCCCGAGGCGGGCCCGCCCGCCCTCACCGACGACGAGATCCGGGAACGGATGAGCGGCAACCTGTGCCGCTGCAGCGCGTACCCGGCGATCGTCCGGGCCGTCGCACAGGCCGCCAAGGCGGTGTCGGAGTGAGGGAGTTCCGCTACGAGCGCGCCACCGACATGGCCGGTGCACTCGCCCTGCTCGGGGCCGAACCCGACGCCCGCCCGCTCGGCGGCGGCACCAACCTCGTCGACCTGATGAAGAGCGGTGTCGAACGGCCCGCGCTCCTCGTCGACCTGCGCGACCTCCCCCTCGACCGGATCGAGCCCACCGCCGACGGCGGCCTGCGCATCGGCGCGACCGTCACCAACAGCGACCTGGCCGCACATCCCCACGTGCGCAGCCACTACCCGGCCCTGGCGCAGGCCGTCCTCGCCGGTGCCTCGGGCCAGCTGCGCAACATGGCCACCGTCGGCGGGAATCTGCTGCAGCGCACCCGCTGCGGCTATTTCACCGGTGCAGCCGATGACGTCGCACCCTGCAACAAGCGCGTCCCGGGCAGCGGCTGCGCCGCCCTCGCGGGCGAGCACCGCAACCATGCCGTCCTCGGCGCCTCCCCGCACTGCGTGGCCGTGCACCCCTCCGACATGGCGGTGGCCCTGGCGGCCTTCGACGCGGTCGTCGCCTACGAAACCCTGGACGGGCCCGGTGAGTTACCGCTCGCCGAGTTCTACCGGCCGGTCGGAAGCACCCCGCAGGCGGAGACCGCCTTGCCGCCCGGCGCGCTGATCACCGGCATCGTCCTGCCACCGGCACCGATCGCCGCCGCCTCCCGCTACCGCAAGGTGCGTGAGCGCGCCTCGTACGCCTTCGCCATCGGCTCGCTCGCCGCCGCCCTCGACGTACGGGACGGCATCGTGCACGAAGCGCGCCTCGCCTTCGGCGCGGTCGCCTCCCGCCCGTGGCGGGCCCGGCAGGCCGAGCGCGTCCTGACCGGGAGCCCGGCCGGGGCTGCGGCGTTCGCGGCGGCCGCCGACGCCGAACTGGCCGCCGCCCGGCCCCTCCCGCACAACGCCTACAAGCTGCCGCTCATGCGCAACCTGGCCGTCAGCGTCCTGACCGAACTCGCCGAGGAGGCCGCCCGATGACCACGGCAACGACATCGGCAACGACCACCGGACTCGCGCCCCGGGCCGTCGGCACGCCGCACGTCCGCCGGGAAGGCCGCGACAAGGTCACCGGCGCCGCCCGCTACGCGGCCGACTTCCCCGCCGACGGACTGGCCCACGGCTGGATCGTGGTGTCCACGGTGGCCCGCGGCCGCATCCGTTCCGTCGACGACATCGCCGCCCTGAAGATGCCCGGCGTGCTCGCGGTCCTGCACCACGACAACGCACCCCGCCTGAAAGAGGACTTCGTCGGCACCTTCGGACCCGACGCCACCACGCAGGTCCTCCAGCACGACCGCGTGCCCTACGCGGGCTGGCCGGTCGCCTGCGTCGTGGCCGAGACCCCCGAACAGGCCAGGGAAGCCGCGGAGACGCTCGTCGTCACCTACGACACCGCACCGCACGACGCGGACTTCCGCCCCGAACACCCCGGCGCCTGCACACCGGAGGCGGCGGGCATGGGACCGGCCCGCACGGACAAGGGCGACGTCGAGGCCGAACTCGCCGCCTCCGACGTCGTGGTGGACGCCCGGTACACCACCGCGGAGGAACACCACAACCCGATGGAGCCGCACGCGGCCATGGCACGCTGGGACGCCGGCCGGCTCGAAGTCGTCGACACCACCCAGGGCGCCTACGCGACGGCGCAGGACCTCGCCCGGCTCTTCGGCCTCGACCCCGCCTCGGTGCACCTGCGGTCCGAGCACGTCGGCGGCGGCTTCGGCTGCAAGGCCCAGGTCCGCCCGCACCTCATCCTCGCCGTCATGGCGACGACCCTGCTCGAACGCCCCGTCCGCATCGCGCTCACCCGGACCCAGACGTTCACGCTCATCGGCCACCGCAGCCCCACCGCCCAGCGCGTCCGGCTGGGCGCCGGCACCGACGGCCGGCTGCGAGCCCTGGAGCACTCGGCGCTCAGTGCCACCTCCACGGTCCGCGATTTCGTCGAACCGAGTGCCACGTACGCGCGTTCCATGTACGACGCGAGCGGCCACCGCACGGTCCACAGCGTGGTGCGCCTCGACGTCCCCACGCCGACCTATATGCGCGCGCCGGGCGAGGCCCCCGGGTCGTTCGCCATGGAGTGCGCGCTCGACGAACTGGCCGAGCGGTGCGGCCTGGACCCGATCGTCCTGCGTGCCCGCAACGAGCCCGCCGCCGGCCCCGTCTCCGGGCTGCCCTTCGCCGGGCGCCGCCTGCTCGACTGCTTCACCGAAGGATCCCGCCGGTTCGGGTGGGCCGAGCGCGATCCGCGGCCCGGCGTCCGCCGCGACGGCCGCTGGCTCGTCGGCACCGGCACGGCCGCGTCCACCTTCTTCACGGGCGTCTTCCCGGCGACCGCCGCCGTGACGGCCTGCGCGGACGGCAGCTTCACCGTGCGCATCACCGCGGCGGACATCGGGACGGGCGCGCGCACCGCCCTGGCCCAACTGGCCGCGGATGCACTGGAAGTGGGCCAGGACCGGGTGCACGTGCTCATCGGCGACAGCGACTTCGGCAACGCGTGGCTGGCCGGCGGCTCCATGGGCACCCGCTCCTGGGGCTGGGCGGTCACACTGGCGGCACGCGAGCTGCGGGAGCGCCTCGCCCTCGGCGCGGACATCCCGGCGGACGGCATCACCGTGCGCTCCGACACGGAACAGGCGGTGCGGGCTCTCGCCGAGTACGAACGGCACGCGTACGGGGCCCAGTTCGCCGAGGTCGCCGTGGATCCCGGCAGCGGCGAGATCCGCGTACGCCGCATGCTCGGCATCTTCGCCGCGGGCCGCATCGTCAACCCGCTCACCGCCCGCAGCCAGTTGACCGGCGGCATGATCTGGGGTCTGTCCATGGCCCTGCACGAGGAGGCCGTCCGCGACACCGCCTCGGGCGGCCTGGTCAACGCCGACCTCGCGGGCTATCACATCGCGGCCCACGCGGACGTGCCCGCCATCGAGGTGGACTGGCTGGACGACGCGGACCCGGACGACCCGGTGGGCATCAAGGGCATCGGCGAGATCGGCACGGTGGGGTCCGCGGCGGCGGTCGCCAACGCCGTCTGGCACGCGACCGGCGTCCGCCACCGGGACCTGCCGATCCGGCCCGACCGCGTCCTGATGCAGGGGCAGGACAGTGCTGGACATCGCTGAGGAACTGGCCCGATGGGCCGCCGAAGGGCGGGACTTCGCCGTCGCCACCGTCGTGGCCGTGAGCGGCAGCGCCCCGCGCGGCCCCGGCGCCGCCCTGGCCGTGGACGGCCGCGGCGAGGCCGTCGGCTCGGTCTCCGGGGGCTGCGTGGAAGCAGCGGTGTACGACCTGTGCGTCCGGGCGCTCCAGGACGGGACGGTGCTCCGGGAGCGGTTCGGCTACAGCGACGAGGACGCCTTCGCGGTGGGCCTGACCTGCGGCGGCACCCTTGAGGTCGTGGCCGCCCCGTTCCCCGTGGCCGCACCGGGCCGGGCCGTGCTCGCGCGGGCGCTCACGGCTGCCGCCGACGGCGAGGCGGTGGCCCTGGCCCGGGTCGTCCGGGGCCCGGACGAACTCCTGGACGGGATCCTGCTCGTCCGGCCCGACGGGTCCTCCGAGGGCGGCCTCGGCGGCCGGCCCGAGCTGGACCGTACCGCCGTGGCCGAGGCGCGGGCGCTGCTCGGTACGGGCCGCACCGGCACCGTCGAGCTGTCGCAGGACGGAGCGCACTGCCCCGGCGGGGTGACGCTCCTGGTCGAGCCGTCCCTCGAACCACCGCGCCTGATCGTCTTCGGGGCGGTCGACTTCACGGCGGCGCTGGTCCGGGTCGGCAAGTTCCTCGGCTACCACGTCACCGTGTGCGACGCGCGCCCTGTGTTCGCCACGGCGGCGCGCTTCCCCGAGGCGGACGCCGTCGTGGTCGACTGGCCGCACCGCTACCTGCGCCACACCGCCGTCGACACCCGCACGGTGCTGTGCGTCCTCACCCACGACGCCAGGTTCGACGTGCCGCTGCTGAGGGACGCCCTGCGCCTGCCGGTCGCCTTCGTCGGCGCGATGGGCTCGCGCCGCACCCATCGCGACCGCGTGCGCCGGCTGCGCGAAGTGGGCGTCGGCGAGGCCGAGTTGGCACGCCTGCGCGCCCCCATCGGCCTGGATCTGGGCGGCCGCACACCGCAGGAGACGGCCCTGTCCATCGCGGCGGAGATCGTCGCCGCCCGGCACGGCGCCACGGGCCTCCCGCTCACCGGGACCCGCACGGCGATCCACCACGTCCCCGACCCGCCGGCACGGGTCGCAGGCTGAGCGGCGGGACTCCGGCATGCGGGTGCCTCTGCCGCCCCCCGACGGCAGAGACACCACGACCCGGCCTCACTTCGGCGACGTCACATACGACGTCATTGTGCACGGCCAGTAGCCCGTCTCGGGCTCCTCCTCCAGCAGCAGCTGCAGAGCAGTCACGTCACGCTCCATCCCATGTCACCCCCTCTCGTGTCCGGTCGCAGTGGTGCTCACCGGGCCGGTCCGGCCCGGTGAGGACTCGGGGCAGCCACATGCGGGGGCCGCCGTCGCGCAGACGCAGCAGGAAGGCGAGGACTCCGGCCAGTCCGGTGCCGTAGGCGGGGCCGGCCGAGAGACCGGTCTCGTCCGGTGCGAGCATCCGCCCGTCCCGCAGGGTGTGGCGCACCTGGACGGCGGCGGCGAGTTCCTCGGCCCACTGCCGGTAGCGCTGTTGTCCGCTCGCCCCGGCGAGGTCGAGAAGGAACTCCCCGTCGCCCGCCAGCCCGTGGCACTGGGCGGTTGCGGTGTGCCAGCGCGAACGGCGGACGGCGAGCGCGGCCTGTCCGGCGGCTTCCTGAAGGTCTTCCTGCAGACGGGGATCGCCGCTGTCCTGCCCTGCACGCAGCAGGAAGGTGCCGATTCCCGAAGAGCCGCTGCACCAGTTGGTCCTGCGGACGCGGGACGAAGGGCCGGAGGTCCAGTAGGCGGCGCCGTCGTCGAGTTCGACCTGCGCCAGGAGGGTGCGTGCCGCGGCGTCCGCCGTCCCGCGGCAGGCAGGGTCGCCGGTCGCGCGCCCCGCGGCGAGCAGGAAGGCGCCGATGCCCGCAATGCCGTGGGCGAAGCCGTGGTGGACGAGGCCTGCGAGGCCGGACGGCCAGTCCCGTGGGATCTGCCAGTGGACGAACCCGTCGCGGCGGACGGCCGCCGACATCACCGCGGCGGCGGCCTCGCGCGCCCGGTCGAGGAAGTCGTCTGCGTCGGTGGCTTCCCAGAAGCGGAGCTGGGTCATGCCCGCTCCGGCGGCACCGTGGCAGATGTCCGGGTTGGGCCAGCGGACCGGGACCCGGCGGGCCAGCTCGGCCGCGCGGTCCGCCAGTTCGCCGTCGGCGAGGACCTCGGCCGCGTCGAGCAGGGCCCACGCCGTGCCGGACCGGCCGAAGTACAGGCCCGGCAGCACCCGTGGCTCGCGGCCGCAGCGCTGCACGATCCAGTCGGCGGCCGTGGCGACGGCCTCGCGCAGGGCCGGGTCCGGCGCGGTGCGGCAGGCGCGGGCGAGGACGCCGAGAATCCCGGCGGCACCGTTCTGGACGGTGAAGGGATCGTCGTTCATACCGGAGGACTGCGGCGCCCAGAGCCAGTCCGCGGCGTCGCGGTCCATCGTGGCGAGCAGGTGGTCGAGCGAGTCGTCGGTCAGCTGCTTGAGACCGGCCGGGGCGGCCGCCACCGGTGTTCCGCGGCCGGACGTCAGGGCGCGCCGCACATCGGCCGGGCCCGGGCGCCGGGCGGGCTCCTCGTGCAGCAGATCGAGGACGACCGGGGCGAGCTCCCGCGCGGCGGGGTTGCCCGGGCACACGTGGCCCAGCCAGTGCTCGATCCGCCGGCGGCCCGGGCGCACAGGAGGATCGTCCGGCGCGAGCAACGGGTCGGCGCCGGTGAGGAGATGGAAGAGCGTGGCACCGAGGCCGTGGAGATCAGCGGCCGGCCCGGGAGCAGGGCCGGTCACGGGTGCGTCCACCTGCTCGGGCGCCGCGTAGCCCGGCGTGTACGCGCGCAGGACCTGGTCCCCGGGGCGGGCGAGCAGTTCGAGGTCGATCAGGCGGAGCTCGCGGGCCTCGGTGACCATGACGTTGTTGGGAGTGAAGTCCCTGATGACGAAGCCCTTGAGATGGACGAGCTCCACCAGGCCGACCAGCCGGGCGGCGAGGTCCCGGGCGGTGTCCGGGGGCAGGCCCCAGGTTCCGCCGTCGTCCGGCGCGATGTGCCGGGCGACCCACTGCCGGAGGGTGACACCTGCCACGGCCTCCTGGACGAGAAAGAGATCGCCCTGTTGCTCGAAGAGCGCGACCGGGCGCGGAGTGAGGCCGGAGGGCGCGAACAGCTCCAGCATGGCGGCCTCGTGCCGGCGCGTGTCGCGCGCGTCCTGCCCGGCCAGGGTGTTGCCCGTGTGGGGCCGCGCCTGCTTGACGATGACGGGCGCGCCCGTGCGCGTGTCCGTCGCCCGGTACACCCCGCCGGTGAACGCGTGCCGGACGACCTCGTCGACGACGTACCGGTCGTCGAGCCGTACCGGCTTGGGGGCCGTACCGTCCGCCGCCGGGGGAGCGGTGCGCTCTGTGGTGAAGGGGTCCTGCGGTGCCCACGGCGGCGGGGAGAACCATGCGGCGCGCCGGTCCAGGACGAGCGAGCCGTCGGGTGCCATCAGCATGGCCTCGTATGTCGCTTCGTTGCCGAGCATGGTGATGCCCCGGTACACGCCGAAGCGGTAGTGCACGAGGCTGCCGGGGCGGTACGGGCGGTCCGAGAGGATGCCCGGGCCGGGCAGCCCCCGGGTGGCCCGGTCCAATTCGCTGGCCAGTTCGCGCAGTTCGCGGTCGCCGCATTCCGGGTAGACGGTGATGAACTTGCCGCCCGCGCCGCGGTCGGCCTGCCGGGAGGTGAGTTCGGCGACGCGGCCGAGCGTGGCGGCGAACTTGAACGTGCACCGGCGGCGGGCCAGCACCTCGGCCGACCGGGCCAGCACCAGTACGGCGGAGAGGGGAGTGGCGGACAGGTGCAGCTTCCACCCCTGGACCCGGGTGGGCGTGCCCGCCGGCCTGACCTGGCACCAGAACTCCCCCGGTGCGACCTGCCAGTCGTCGGGTGCGTGCCGGGCGAGGACGGACCGGACACAGTCCACGAGGAGCGAGCCGTCGTCCCCGTCCGCGTCGGTGCGGCTTCTGGTGGTCATCTGCCTGCCTGTCTCCCTGTCCGGCGGATCTTCGTGCCCCGTAAGGGGCGCGGGGAACTGCGCGATCAGCCACGACGCGCCCGCAGTCGAGGTTCCCGGGGCATCGCCCCGGACCCCTGGGGTGATGCGTCGGCTGCGGGCTGTCGGTGGCCGGTCGCGCCCACGCGGCGGAGCCGCTGGGGGTACCTCCCAGCGGTAGCTGGGGGAGTCACCGCCCCGCGCCCCTTACGGGGCGCCGTGGTGACGCCCTAGGCGCGGAAGGCGGATCGGCGGCCGATCCTGGCGAGGTCCTCGGCGGAGCCGAAGTGACGGTCGATACGGCGGACGGCCTGCGCCCAGTCCCGCATGGTCACCACCGGAGCCAGCGTCTCGACGACGAAGGGGTCGCTCCTCCTGGCGAGCGCCCGTTCCCACAGCACGTGCGGGGACTCGTCGAGCACGTTGCCCACGCTGCCCTCGTAGATCGGCATGGCATGCACGTCACCGTCCGGGGTCACATGCATGACGGGCAGGGGCTCTCCCTTCGCGACGGAGTCGGGGTGCATCATCTCCCGCCGGTTGTCCTCGACCGCGACGCGCAGCCCCGCCGGGGCAAGGGCCTTGAGGAACGCGAGCGTCCCCGGGTCGCACAGCCGGCGCACCTGCTCGTCGTCGAGGAGCTCGTGGTCGACGAAGCCCTCGCGGCTGGCCAGGCCGGCGGGGATCGTCACGCCGAAGACCAGGTGCCGCATCTCGGGAAACCTGGGGGCGATGTCCGAGCAGAACGCCTCGACCTGATGGTGGTTGCTGCGCATGACCGCGACCTCGACGCCGAACACACCGGGCGTCTCGCCCCGCGCCTTCAGCGCACGGGACGCCTCGTCCAGCAGCTCCAGCGCCCTCACGGCGCGCTCGAAGGAGAACGCGCGACCCCTGATCCGGTCGTGCACCTCGGCCGTCGCGCCGTCCAGGCTCACCGCGACGCCGTGGACCGTCCTGAGGAGTTCCTCCGCCAGGGCCGCGTCGACGGTCCAGCCGCTGGTGTAGAGCACGACGGGGCTGCCCTCGCGCGAGAAGCGCTCGATGATCTCGAAAAGGCCGCGCACGAGCAGGGGTTCGCCGCCGGCTATCGCGACTTCCTGCGCGCGCAGGGACGCCAGCGCATCGGCTATGCGAAGGAGCTCACTGTGCGAGGGCTGCCGGGACGGCCGCCGTCCGGACTCCGAATAGCAGTGCATACATCGCAGCGGACACGCATACGTAATGTCCCAGATGACGCCCGCAGGACCGTTCTGCATGTTCACCGGACCCCCTTCCGCGAGGGACGTTGGCGCAGCGACGTTCACCGTAGCTTTGCCACGACGGGCGGACGAAGCCGTGTTCCGTTGAGCGGACCGCTCAACTGCGGGCGTGGTACGACTAGTTGCCATTTACACGCCGTTTATTGCCGTGCCGTTGACTGAATTCCGATGACGGAAAGGGGGGCGGCCATGCCCGGTTCCGCGGGGCGGGGTGTGCTGGACGGGGCGTTCGCCCTGCTGGAGGCGATACAGGAGGCCCGGGAGGCCGGGCTCACCGCGCTGGCGGCAGGCAGCGGGCTGCCGAAGACGACGGCGCACCGGCTGCTGGAGCAGCTGGTTGAACTGGGTGCTGTCGAGCGCCACGGCGTCAACTACCGTATGGGACCACGGATGTTCCGGCTGGGCCGGGAGTGGCAGCCGCACCCGGGGCTGCGGGCCGCAGCCACGGGCCCGATGCAGCGGCTGGCCGCCGCCACCGGCGCCACGGTCGCCATGTGCGTCCTGCGGGAGGGCAGGACCCTGGCCGTCTCCGGAGTGCCGGGCGCGGTCGACGAGGTGGCCCCGGTGCAGCCGGGGACGAACTGGCCCTGGAGCACCGCCGCCGGCAAGGTGCTGGTCGCCGTGGCCCCGCCCGGCACGCCGTTGGACCCGCTGCCGGGCTCCTGGCGGCACGAGGCCTCGGCGATCCGCGACAGCGGGGTGGCCCTGGACCGGGAGGCGCTGATCCCCGGCGTGTGCTGCGCAGCCGTGCCGGTGGCCGTCGGCCGCGGCAGGGCCGTCGGCGCACTGTGCGCGATGGTGGACCCCTCCCACGACGTACGACGCCTGGCCCGCGCCGTGGAGCGCGCGGGACGGGCCGTCGAAGCGGGGCTGCGCGGTGCGGTTCTCTGACGGGCCCGCAGTCGGCCGGCCGGAGGTCTGCTCAGGGAAGGAACTTCACCTCCGGGAAGGCCGGGGAGGGGCCGTCGAGCAGCTGCCCCCGGCGGTGTCGCAGATGCAGGTCGAAGAAGGCGAGCGGGTACGCCTGCTGGATCCGCACCGCCCGGGCCGGATCGAGGGTGCCGATCCAGCTGCGGAGCTCCTCGTCGCTCATCCCGACCGCCTTCGCCAACTGCGGGATCAGCACCTGGTTGTCGCCGTACGAACTGTGGATCGCGCCGTCGGCCCGTATGTTGAGCCGCCACCCCCGCAGGTGCGACCAGAACTCGGCAACGGCAGGCTCCGCGGCCCGGGTGAACTGGGCCGTCATCATCATGAACGGCCGGTCCAGGTCGGCGGTGATCGCCGGCAGCATCGGGCCGTCGAGGCTCAGCCCGGCCCGGACGCGCCGGTCCTCGACCATGAGGCGGGCGGTCGCCGTCCCGCCCTTCGACCAGCCGAACATGCCGATGCGGTGCAGGTCGAGAGCTCCGCGCAAGCCGCCCGGCAACGGCCGCCGTGCGGCGTCGGGGTTGCGCCCGGCATCGAGATCCTCGATGCAGTCGAGGACGAACCGGACGTCCGTGGCGAAGTCCGCAGGCCCCAGCGCGTACTTGGGATCCCTGAGCGGGACGACGACCCGGCCGTCGGGGAACTCGCTGATCGCGTCGTGCGTGTGATCCACGGTGACCACCACATACCCGTGGCTGGCGAGCTCCTGAACCATGACGGTGTGGTCGGCGCGATGGCTGTGCGCACCGTGCGAGTACACGACGACGGGCCATCTGCGGCCCGTTCGCCGCACCGCAGCACCCTCGTGACCGGCCGTGAGCGGCGCCACCATGGCATCGGCCTTGAACCCCGCGGACGTGAGGAGCGCCTGCAGGGCGCCGGCGGGCATCCACGGCGCCTGCGGATACCGCCCGGTGTCCCGGGCGGGGTACCAGACATTGGCCATCAACTCACGGTGATGCCCGGGCCCGGCCACGGGGTCCGGCCGTGAGGCGTCGACGAGGTGCAGCGCCACCGTGCCCACCGGGTACGGCCCGGTGGGCACGGGCAGGGTGAATTGCGCCGGGCCGAGGCCGGCTTGAGCCGCCCACGCGGGGCGTGCGATGCCGAGCGGCACGGCGACACCGGCTGCCAGCGAGGCTCCCAGCATGCGACGGCGCGAGATTCCGGTTCGGTCGGTGAACGGCGTGGTGGTCATGGAGGAAACGCTGTCATGCGACGCACGCGAGCACATCCAACCGCCGAGCTACCCCTGCAGGGTGACGTGGTCGGTTCAGTCGCCTTCGGAAAACGATGGTCTGTGCAGCAGTCCCACAGCCCGAGCCGGGGGGGCCGGGCTGGTTAGGGTGGCCGTGTGGCCTGGGGCTGATTCGATTCCCCGGAGTCGTTCTCGTTTCCCGATGACGAAGGGACGGCAAGCATGGCCGACAACAACGCACTCCTGGTGATGGACGTGCAAAAGGACATCGTGGATATCGTCGACGGCGGCGGCTCCGGATATCTGCCCCGCCTGCGCAGGGCGATCGACGGTGCCCGGGCGGCGGGCATCCCCGTGATCTACGTGGTCATCGCGTTACGGGCGGGCCGGCCGGATGTCGGCACGCGCAACAGGGTGCTCACCAGCGCCGTGCAGGCCGGCCTCTTCACCGAGGGTGCTCCCGGCACCGGAATTCACCCCGACATCGCGCCCCGGCAGGGGGAGATCGTGGTCACCAAGAGACGGGGGAGTGCGTTCTCGGGCAGTGACCTCGATGTGGTGCTCAGGGCTCGCGGCATCAACAGCCTTGTCCTCACCGGCATTGCCACCAGCGGCGTCGTACTGCACACCTTGTGCCAGGCCAACGACATGGACTTCGGCCTCACCGTCCTGGCGGATGCCTGCCTGGACACCGACCCCGAGGTGCACCGGGTCCTCACGGAAAAACTGTTCCCGCAGTGGGCGGATGTCGTCACCGTCGAGGATTGGCTCACGGCCATCGCGCCGCGGTGGTCCTGACGCGCCGGCGGTCAGTCGGCATGCCCATATCCGCGGCGTGACGCAGCAGTCTCTCGACGGCAAACGTTTTACCTGTGCAAGAGGGCTTGCGGTCGGCCCGCCCGGGTAAGCGCGCGGCTGGCCCGTTTCACTCGGGCCACAAAAAGCGTCAAACCGTGCATAGGGATTGAATAGGTATATGGATGCCGACCGCAGGAAGCCCCCGAGGCCTGGCCAGGTCATGTCGCCGCGGGAAAGTACTCCCGCGACCGACCGGCTGGTCCGCATCGCGCTCCGCCGCCGCAAGAACGCGCTGAGCATCGACGAGGTCATGGTCACCGACCGCCCCGAGGTGCGGAGGGCCGTCTCGGCGGCGGCGCTCGGCAACATGATGGAGTGGTTCGACTTCGGGGTGTACGCCTACCTTGCGGCCGTGCTCGGCAAGGTGTTCTTCCCCGGCAGTTCCCCCGGCATCCAGGTGATCGCGTCCTTCGCCACCTTCGCCGTGGCCTTCCTGGTGCGTCCGCTGGGCGGACTGGCCTTCGGGCCGCTGGGCGACCGCATCGGGCGGCAGCGGGTGCTGGCCGCCACCATGATCATGATGGCGGCCAGCACCTTCGCGGTGGGCCTGTTGCCCGGCTACGGGACGGTAGGCCTGCTGGCGCCCGTTCTGCTGCTGGCGTGCCGGCTGGTGCAGGGTTTCTCCACCGGCGGCGAGTACGCGGGAGCCACCACCTACATCGCCGAGTACTCCCCGGACGAGCGCCGGGGCTTCCTGGGCAGCTGGCTGGACTTCGGCACCTTCGTGGGATACGTCCTCGGATCCGCGCTCGTGACCACGCTCACCGCGACCCTGGGCGAGAGCACCATGGTCGACTGGGGCTGGCGGCTGCCCTTCCTGCTGTCCGGGCCGCTCGGCCTGATCGGGCTCTACATGCGGATGAAGCTGGAGGAGACGCCCGCCTTCCGGGCCGCGGCCTCGGTCGGCACGGCCGGTATGGCCAAGGACCCCGACGAGTCCCCCGAAGCGCTGGAGGGGCACGCCGAAGAGGGCCGGCAGTCCGGGCGCGGACGGTTGAAGGAGACCTTCACCAAGCACTGGCACGCGGTGCTGATCTGTATGGGCCTGGTCGTGGTCTACAACGTGACCAGCTACCTCGTCACTTCCTACCTGCCGACCTACATGACCGAGACGCTCGGCCGCGACTCCACGACCTCGCAACTGCTCGTCCTGTGCACCATGATCGTCGTCGCGCTCACCATCACCACGGTGGGCCGCTACTCCGACATCTGGGGACGCCGGCCGGTCTTCATGGCCGGCAGCGCCGCCCTGGTGGTCCTGGCCGTCCCCGCCCTGCTGCTCATCCGTGCCCAGGGCGTGGTGCTTCCGGCCATCGGATGCCTCATCCTGGCCCTGCTGCTCGTCTCCTTCGCAGGCACCGCCGCATCCACCCTGCCTGCCCTCTTCCCCACCCGGCTGCGCTACGGAGCGCTCTCCGTCTCCTACAACATCTCCGTCTCGCTCTTCGGCGGCACCACCCCGCTGGTGGTGTCCGCCCTGATCGAGAACACCCACAACCAGATGATCCCGGCCTATTACTTGATGGCGGCCGGTGCCATCGGCTTCGTCTCCGCCTTCTTCCTGCACGAGACGGCCGGTCGGCCCCTGCGCGGCTCCGGGCCGATGGTGGACAGCGAGGAGAAGGCCCGCGAACTCGTGGCCCGCAGCCGGGTCGAGGCCGGGCGCGGGGCCCGGGACGTCTGGGTACGACTGCGTCACCCGTGGCACCGGCACCACACACAACAATAGTGAGGGGGCTCATGGACATCGAGTGGTCGGCCGAACTCGGCGATCAGCTGCACCGGCACTGGCAGGAGCGGCTGCGGCCGCGGCTGGACGGGCTGACCGACGGCGAATACTTCTGGGAGCCGGTTCCCGGCTGTTGGACGGTCCGTCCGTGCCGCACCGCACACGAGAGGGGCGGGGGGACGTTCACCGTCGACTACGCCTTCCCCGCCCCCGAACCGGCACCGGTCACCACCATCGCCTGGCGGCTGGCGCACATCACCGTCCATGTCCTGTCCAAACGCGCCGAGATGTGCTTCGGCGGACCGCCCATCGACTACGACACCCACGTCTATGCCGGCACCGCGGCCGAGGCGTTGGGCCAACTCGACCGGGCATACGAGGCGTGGTCGTCCGGCGTGCAGTCACTCGGCCCGATGGATGCAGGCCGGCGTCGCGGCCCGGCCGGAGGCCCGTACGCCGACCGCCCATTGGCGGCGCTGATCCTGCACGTCAACCGCGAGGTGATCCACCACGGCGCGGAGATCACGCTCCTGCGCGACCTGTACCTGCGCCGATCGTGAGGGAAGCCCCTTCTCCAGCCCCTCCGGCGCCACAGACGTCACCGGTACCCCGTGATGCCGCAGCAGATCCGCCTCCCCGTACCGGTGGCAGGCCCGGTGCCACGCCAGGCCTCCCGACATCCAGTTCTTCAGGTCCTCGGCGTACCTCTCCACCGCGGTGCGCGCCTGCTCGTCCAGGTCGAACTCTCTGAAGAGGGACGGGAGCTGGGTGGTGACGACGTGCTCGAACTCGCGCATGCGGGAGTTCATCAGGTCCGCGACGATGTCGCGGGCCGTCATGCGGTCGCAGTCGAAGAACTTCTCCACGACCAGGACCGCGTTGTGGAGCTCGCCCTGGAACTGGATCTCCTTCTGGTAGGAGTGGAGGTCGTTGGTCATGCAGGCGTAGTCGGCCGCGGTGTTGTCCATGGCCTGGACCGGGCGGCTGCGGGCCAGTTCGGGCGGCAGGCCGTGGTCGAAGCGCCTGAGCGCCGCCATCAGGTCGAAGCCGAAGGTGTCGCGCCGCATCTCGATGTAGTCGACGGGGTCCGGGATGCGGTGCTGCTGCTCGTTGCCCAGCTCCCACACCCAGCTCTCCAGCATCGCCCGGACGGCGGCGCGGAGTTCGCGGCGCGCCTCGACGGGCATGGGGCCGGCGGAGCGGGACCACAGGTCCGCGAGGCCGCGCTCCATGGCGTACTGCGGTTGCGGCATGGCGCCGAGGTCCAGGGGCATGAAGGTCAGGAGCCGCTCGGTGCAGAGCTTGGCCGCGGCCGGGCCGCCGGGGGTGCGGCCGAAGGCTGCGGGGTAGTAGTCGTCCGCGTAGGTTCCCCAGGCGAACCAGTCCGAGGCGAGATCGAGCCGGTACGGGAAGCCGTCGGGGTACAGGCCCGCGGCGGCCAGCGGGAGGTCGAAGTCCCTGAGCTTCTCCTCCGTCCAGTGGCCGGAATCGGGGATGCCCGGCTGCGGCTCCAGGAACCCCATGCGGCGGCTCCAGGCCACGGTGTTCTCGCGCGAGCGCTCCAGGTGCGGGTTGAGGCGGGCCTCGTACGGCATGTGGAGCTCCGGCAGCGGGAGATGGCCCGTCACCTGGAACGGCACGTGGCTGAAGCTGCGCAGGCGCGCCGGCATCGAGGCGATCAGCGACGGTACGAGGCGTGCCGCCGACGTGCCCAGCCCGAGGGGGCCTGCGGGCAGCGGGGTCGCGGGGGAGGAGGGGGTGCCCTGCGCGGTGCCGTTCATGTAGCGGCTGGAGCGCATGTGCCACTCGTGTCCGCCGGCCTGCCAGTCCTGGAGGCCCCGGATGTAGGTGAGCACGTCCGCCGCGGCCTGCGGGCCGAGGGCGTGGTCCTGGAGGAGGGGGCCGATCTCGGTGAGGGCGGTGTGCTCGAACTGCTGCAGCCGGGAGGTGAGCAGGTCGTTGACGCGGTCGGCCGCCTCCTGTGTCGGGCAGCCGAGGAAGTGCTCCAGCACCAGGACGGCATTGGACAGTTCGCCCTCGTCCTGGATCTCGCGCTGGTACGAGAAGAGGTCGTTGCGCAGGTGCACCCCGTCGGCGAAGGTGTCCTTGAGGACCCGCATCGGGCGGCTCGCCGCGATGGCGGCGGGGACCTCGGCCTGCACGGCGTGCTCGACCAGGTGGGCGGACCAGGGGGCTCCGCCGACCTTGCGCCGCATCTCGATGTACTCGACGGGGTTGGCGACGCGCTCGTCGCTGATGTTGGCCAGCTCCCAGAGGGACTCCTCCAGCAGGTGCCGGGTGCTTTCCTTGAAGCGGTGCTGCCAGTCCTCCGACATGCCGGGGACCGTGCGCGCCCACAGGTCCGCCAGGCCCGCCTCGACCTGGTTGGCCGGCTCGTCCGGAGCCGTCCCGCCCGGGCCGATCGGCATGAAGGCGGGGATCCGGTCGAGGTAGGCCTTGGCCCCGGTGGTGTCGAGGGTGCGTTTGAAGACGTCCAGGAAGTGGTCGTCGAAGAAGAAGACCCACACGTACCAGTCGGTGACGAGCTCCAACTCCTCGGCCGAGGCCTCGGGGTGGGTGTAGGAGCACAGCAGCGCGTAGTCGTGGGAGTCGAGGTCGCTCTCGTCCCAGATGCCCGAGCCCTCGAGCATTCCCATGTCCCTGGCCCATGCCCTGGAGTGCGCCCGGGCCCGCTCCAGATGGGGGTTGAGGCGCGCCGGGTGCGGCATGTAGAAGCGGGGGAGCTCGAAGGGGTTCGCCATTGCGTGCGCGGCCTTTCGCCGGGGCCGGGGGAGGGGCGGTGGCCGCCGCGGCTGCCGCGGCCGGTTCACGCGCCACGCTAGGCGGAGGGGCGGCAGGGCCCGGGCCGGACTGTCGTTCTTCCCCTCAATATGATGAAAGCCGTGGGGAGTCCGGTTAAGGATCTTCAGCCCCGGCGGCCTCCGATGGCGCGCTTCCGCCGGGCCGGACGGACCACTTCCGCACAGAAGGCCGCACGGATGCACAGCCGGGCCGGCGCGGTCGCCGGTCCCGGGTGACGGGTATCGGACAGCCGGCTCCCTCACCGTCCGTTAATCGCCCCTGGGCGTACGGGAGTTGCCACGCACGCGCACCTCCGTGACCTCCGGTGCTCCCGAGTGGAATCGAAGGCGGCGGTCCCGCGGCGCGCGATCGTGTGCGACCGGATGTGTTCTTGTGGGGTGCCGGGGCCGGTCCGATACTCGATCGCACGACTCTTGGCATGGACGCGACGTATTTCGGTCGCGTATCAGGCCGCCACGTCCTCCGGGCCCGCCGACCACGACGGGCACACCCCCCTCACAGGAGGCCCGAGTTGAAGGACTCAACGATACCCAGGAGGCGCACGGCCCTGGCCGTCGCCGGCGCCGTGGCCCTGGCCACGGCATCCTCCCTCACCCTCCAGACCGCCCACGCCGCTCCGGCGTCCGACACCGCCGCCATGTCCCCGGCCCGGGCTGCACAGGTCGGGCAGCAACTGGCCGCCGGCCTCGGGGCCGGCACGGCGGGCTCGTACTACGACGCATCGGCGGGCAGGCTCGTCGTCGACGTCACCGACGCATCCGCCGCCGCGAAGGCGCAGGCGGCCGGCGCGGAGGCCCGGTACGTCCGGCACTCCGCCGCCCAACTCGCCTCGGCCAGACGGACACTGGAACAGCAGGCCGCCATCCCCGGCACCGCCTGGTCCGTCGACCCCAGGACCAACAAGGTCGTCGTCAAGGCCGACAGCACCGTCAAGGGCGCCAGGCTCGCGCAGCTGAACAAGGTCGTCGCCGGGCTCGGCGACAAGGCCACCCTCAAGCGGGCCTCCGGCACCTTCCGGCCGCTGCTCGCCGGCGGCGACGCCATCTGGGGCAGCGGAGTGCGCTGTTCGCTGGGCTTCAACGTCACCAAGGGAGGCCAGCCCTACTTCCTCACCGCCGGGCACTGCGGCAACGCCTCGGCCACCTGGTCCGACTCGCAGGGCGGATCCCAGGCCGGCTCCACCGAGACGTCATCGTTCCCCGGCACCGACTACGCCCTCGTGGCCTACACCGGTAACGTCGACCACCCCAGCGCGGTCGACCTCTACAACGGCAGCCTGCAGACCATCAGCCGGGCCGCCGATGCGACCGTCGGCGAGAACGTCCAGCGCAGCGGCAGCACCACCCAGGTCCACGGCGGTCAGGTCACCGGCCTCAACGCCACCGTCAACTACGCGGAGGGCACGGTCAACGGCCTGATCGACACCACCGTCTGCGCCGAGCCCGGCGACAGCGGCGGCCCGCTCTTCGACGGCGAGAGCGCACTCGGCCTGACCTCCGGCGGCAGCGGCGACTGCACCAACGGCGGCGAGACCTTCTTCCAGCCGGTACCCGCGGCGCTGAGCGCCACCGGGGCCACGATCCCGTAGGAACTCCTCCGGAGGGCGCGGCCCCTGGATCTTCCCCCGGATCCAGGGGCCGCGTCGCGCCGCGCCCGCGTACGGACGGCCGGTGCGGTCAGGACGAGCGCGCCGGAACCTCCGGCGCCGTGCCGAGCGTCCAACTGGCCAGCAGCCGCAGCGACTCGGCGGACTCGGAACCCGGCTCGGCGTGATACGTGACCAGCTGCTGGTCCGGGTCGGTCGGCAGGACCAGCGTCTCGCACGCCAGCGTCAGCGTGCCCACCACCGCGTGGTGCAGCTGCTTCACCCCGTAGCACTTGTCCCGCACGTTGTGCGCGGCCCACAGACTGCGGAACTCCTCGCTCTTGACGGAGAGTTCGCCCACCAGTGCGGTGAGCCGGGGATCGTCGGGGCGGCGGCCCGCCTCCAGTCGCAGCATCGCGACGAGGTCGGCCGCCTTGGACTCCCAGTCCACGTACAGCTCGCGCGTGGCCGGCTCCAGGAAAGCCTGCCAGGCCATGTTGCGCTGCGCGGCGGGCATGGC
Source organism: Streptomyces sp. NPDC002536 (assembly GCF_053594995.1). NCBI lineage: Bacteria > Bacillati > Actinomycetota > Actinomycetes > Kitasatosporales > Streptomycetaceae > Streptomyces > Streptomyces sp. NPDC002536. The sequence continues at coordinate 74,763 of NZ_JBSFWU010000003.1, read as the reverse complement.
GGCGAAGTCGCCGAGCAGGGCGCAGGCGAGCCGGTTCCAGGCGATGATGTCCATCCGGCGCCCGAGCACGTACGCCGGCACGTTCTCCATGGTGTCGATCAGGTTCTGCACGGCCGGGCGCACCCGCTGCGGGCGGGCGGCCGCGGTGCGCGGGCGGTGCCCGGCCGGCCTGGCCAGGTGCGTGAGGTGGTCCCGCTCGGCCCGGTCCAGCCGCAGTGCATCGGCGATCGCATTCAGCACCGACGCCGACACGTTCTGTCCCCGGCCCTGTTCGAGCCGTGTGTAGTAGGCGACGCTCACTCCGGCGAGCTGCGCCAGCTCCTCGCGCCGCAGCCCCGGCACCCGCCGCCGGGCTCCGTACGCCGTCAGCCCCACGTCCTCCGGCCGCAGCCGGGCGCGACGGGAGCGGAGGAACTCGCTCAGTTCGGTGCGCTGGTCCATACCCACCAGTATGCGGGTGCCCACGGACGCCGAGGGTGGTCCTGCCAGTGGTAGGAACGGCAAGCGTAGGCACAGCCGGGTCCTGGCTGCGATCTTCCGGTTGCCGCAGGATCGAGGACATGACGCACACCACTGCCCACGCTTACGCGGCCCCTGCCCCCAAGGCTCCCCTGGAGCGCATCACCATCACCCGTCGCGCGCTGGGCGAGCACGACATCCTGATCGACATCAAGTTCGCCGGCATCTGCCACTCCGACATCCACACCGTGCGCGGCGAGTGGGGCCACGAGACCTTCCCCATCGTCGCCGGCCACGAGATAGCGGGCATCGTCACCGAGGTCGGCCCCGGCGTCACCCGTTACGCCGTCGGCGACCGCGTCGGCGTCGGCTGCTTCGTCGACTCCTGCCGCGAGTGCGACAACTGCCGTGCCGGGCTGCAGCAGTACTGCACCGGCGAGACCGGCCTGATCGGCACCTACGCCTCCACCGGCCGTGACGGTGAGTTCACACAGGGTGGCTACTCGACGCACATCGTCGTCGACGAGAACTACGTCCTGCGCATCCCCGAGAGCATCCCGCTGGACGCCGCGGCCCCGCTGCTGTGCGCCGGCATCACCCTCTACTCGCCGCTCGCCCACTGGCAGGCCGGCCCCGGCAAGAAGGTCGCCGTCATCGGCCTCGGCGGGCTGGGTCACATGGGCGTGAAGATCGCCCACGCCATGGGCGCCGAGGTCACGGTGCTCAGCCAGTCCCTGCGCAAGAAGGACGACGGCCTGCGGCTCGGCGCGGACCACTACTACGCCACCTCCGACCCGGCCACCTTCGAGGCGCTGGCCGGTACCTTCGACCTGATCCTCAACACCGTCTCGGCGGACCTCGACCTGGGCGCGTACTTCGAGCTGCTGAAGACCGACGGCACCCTGGTCCAGCTCGGCGCCCCCGAGAACGCGCTGTCCGTTCCCGCGTCCGCCCTCTTCCGTCAGCGGCGGTCGATGTCCGGATCGATGATCGGCGGCATCCCGGAGACCCAGGAGATGCTGGACTTCTGCGGCGAGCACGGCATCGCCTCCGAGATCGAGCTGATCCGCGCCGACCAGATCAACGAGGCGTACGAGCGGGTCCTGGCCAGCGACGTGCGCTACCGGTTCGTCATCGACACCGCGACGATCTGACGCGCACCACCCCCGCCGCCGCTCCGGCACCCGGTCCCTCCCCTGTGGACCGGGCGCCGGAGCGGCAGCGTTTTTTACGGGGCGCCGGTCAGCTCAGGTTCTTCTCCAGTGCGGCGATGTAGTTGCGCATGAAGTGGTCCCGCACACCGGCGCTCGCCGGAGCGAACGCATCGGCCGTCAGGCCCTTGGCCCGGTCGGCCATACCGTCGAAGAACGAGACCGTCTCGTGGATCTTGCCGCCGGAGTCGATGTACCGCAGGGCGTCGACGTGCGTGTACGCGGGCTCGGGCGGCAGCTGCGGCACGATGTCGTTGTTGTTGACGAACCGGAACATGCGCTGTTTGAAGCCCTTGTTGTACGCGGCGGCCAGTAGGCGGTCGCAGGTGCGGGGTTGACCGTACGTGTAGACGCCGTCGGCCAGCAGCTTCGGATCCTCCAGGTAGAGCCGCGCACCGGCGAGCATGGCCAGGGCGCCGCCGAGGCTGTGGCCCGTGAACCACACGGTCTGGCCGTTCGTCCGGAACTCCCGGACGGCGTCCTCGACTTCGGGATAGATCGAGTGGAGGGCCTCGCCGAAGCCGTAATGGACGTATCCCGTCTCTGCCGGACCCGGCCACGGCGGGGTTTCGGCGTCGGAGAGCCAGTCGCGGATCTCCGCCGGTTCCGTGCCCCGGAACGCGGTGATGATCATGTCGTCGCCGGCCATGGTGTACGCCTGGGTGTCCTGCACCGGGAACGGCGGCGTGAATCGCGTCTCGTGATGCCGTACCCGGTCGAACCCCCAACTGCGCGCCTGCTTCTCGATGGTGGGCCGGTCCTTGTAGGCGAGGTCGGACGCCTGCGCCAGCCAGTACGCCTGGGCCAGGCTGTAGCCGCGGGCCTTGTGGTCGGGGGCGGAGGGTACAGGCACGGGGGACTCCCTTTCTCGGGGTTCTGACGGCGTGGATGCACCACAAGTCGTTACCGGGGGCCCCGCGCTCCAAAGAACCGGCCGATGACATTCACCCGAACGGACCGGCGGTCCTGCGCCCCGAAGGGGCGCGGGGCTGTATTCGATTTGCGGCTCCGCCGCGTGGGCGCGATCAGCCACGACGCGCCCGCAGTCGAGGTTCTCGGGGCTTCGCCCCGGACCCCTGGGGCAGTGCGTCGGCTGCAGGCCGTCGGTGGCTGGTCGCGCAGTTCCCCGCGCCCCTGACGGGGCGGGAAGAGCCGCCGGACACGGCCTAATCCGGCCGCGCGAAGCGCCGTGCCGCCACGGTGAGCGCTACCACGGCAATCAGTGCTGTCACGGCGAGTTCCGCCGCGGCCGACGGCCGGTGGCCGAGGGGCCAGGCGGAGAGGACGGGCCCGCCGTGCGGCGCGTGGTGGGCGACCGCCTGGCGGAGCGGGTCGAGGGCGTACGTCAGCGGGTTGACGAGGCAGAGCAGGAGCAGCCAGTGCGGCAGGCCGGAGAGCGGGAACATCGCGCCGGAGAGGAAGAGCATCGGCATGAGGGCGAAGCTCAGGACGGCCTGGAAGGTGTGGAGGCGGGTGATGCAGACGGCGGCGAGGGCGGTGAGCGAGGTCAACGCCAGTGAGGCCAGGGCGAGTTCGGCGGTGAGGGCGGCGAGGAGGAGCGGGTCGTAGGGGATGTCGGCGGTGCGGGCGAGGGCGAGGAGCAGGGCGCCCTGGCAGGTGGCGACGGTGGCGCCGCCCGCGCACTTGCCCAGCAGGAGGGTGGCGCGGTGCACGGGGGCGACGAGCATTTCGCGCAGGAAGCCGGCCTCCCGGTCCCACACGAGGGAGGCGCCCGCGGCGATTGCGGGCGTCTGGACGGTCATGAGCAGGACGCCGGGGAAGAGGAAGGTGCGGTAGTTCCCGGGGACCAGGGTGCCCAGGCCGGTACCGAGGACGAGGAGGACGAGCAGCGGCTGCAGCAGGGTCAGGGCCACGCGGGTCCGGCCGCGCAGGAGGTGGATCATCTCGCGCTGCCAGACGACGTGCGCGGCACGCAACTCCCCGCCGAACCGGGTGCGTCGGGCGGTCCGTTGCCCGGTCATGGCGAGGCTTCCCCGGCAGCGCGCAGGGTGCGGCCGGTGCAGTGCAGGAACACGTCGTCCAGGCTGGGCCGCGTGACGGAAACGGACAGCAGCGGCACGCCGAGTCCGGCGCAGAGGGCGGGGACGAAGGCGGCACCGTCGGGGACGTGGATGCGCAGGCCTTCCGCGGCCGGGACGGCGGCGAGGCCGAAGCGGTCGCGGAGCCGTGCGGCCGCCGTGCGGTCGTCGGCGGTGCGCAGGTCGACCCGGTCGGCGCCGATGGCGGCCTTGAGGGCGGCCGGGGTGCCCTCGGTGACGATGAGGCCGTCGTCGATGACGGCGATCCGGTCGCAGTGTTCGGCCTCGTCCAGGTAGTGGGTGGTGAGGAACAGGGTGACCGCGTGCCGGGTGCGGACGTGGTGCAGGTGCTCCCAGACCTGGGCGCGCGAGCGCGGGTCGAGGCCGGCGGTGGGCTCGTCGAGGAAGAGCACCCGGGGGCTGTGGAGCAGCCCCCGGGCGATCTCCAGGCGGCGCTTCATCCCGCCGGAGAAGGTGCGCACGAGCCGGTCGCGCTGGGCGGTCAGACCGACGAGGGCGAGCATGTCGGCGGTGGCGGTGCGGGCGGTGCGCCGTGGCAGGGCGTGCAGCTCGGCGTGGAAGCGCAGGTTCTCCGCGGCGGTGAGGTCGGGGTCGACGGTGGACTCCTGGAAGACCAGGCCGATGCGGCGGCGCACGGCGCCGGGGTCGGCGGTGACGTCGGAGCCGCCGACGAGCGCCCGCCCGGCAGTGGGCCGGGCGAGGGTGCAGAGCATGGCGATGGTGGTGGTCTTGCCGGCGCCGTTGGGGCCGAGGAAGCCGAAGGTCTCTCCGGGGTGCACGGTCAGGTCCACGCCGCGCACGGCTTCGGTGCCGCCGGGGTAGGTCTTGCGCAGCCCGCGGGTGAGGACGGTCGGCCGGTCGTCGGTCACGGTCGGGTGCGGGGCAGGCTCGGCACGGTCATCATCGTGCGGTACGAACCGACGGCGTACGGCTCGCCGATCGGCTGCCCGTCCACCTCGACCCAGGCGTGGGCACGGAACGGGCCCGTGCGCACCCCCGTGCACCAGGTGGGCCAGGTGCCGCGCAGCCGGCACAGCAGTGCGGTGGCCACGGAGCGCTGGAGGCAGCCTTCTCCGGCACAGCGGGCGCTGACCGCGACGACGGCGCTGCGGGCGGCGTGGGCCTGGTCGGCGGTGGCTGCTCCGGCGCCGCGCCGTGCCAGCCCGAGCACGCGGCGCAGGCGGCGGGGCGAGAGCCGGATGAGCAGCCGGGCGGTTGCGACGGCGAGGAGAACGGGCGGGCGGCGGAGCAGGGGAACGCTCTCCCGGGCCGCGGCGACCATCTGCTGGCTCATGCCTGCACCACCAGGCGTGCGTCGAGGAGCGAGCGTACGAGGGCATCCACGTCCTGGTCTCTGCGCTCGGCGGTGAGTTGTGGGTAGCGGTCACCGAGCCGGTGTGCCGTCTGCTGGGGGGTTGCTCCGCCGAGGAGGGTGCGCAGGATGAGCGCGGCGGTCGTATTGAGCTGCCAGTAGCGGCCGTTGGCCTCGTCGAGCAGCACCATGCCGTCGTCGGTGTCGGTCGCGCAGACATTGGTGCGCAGGGTGAGGGTCATGGGCGTTCTCCGGTGGGGACGGCGGTGCGCGGAGGTGCGAGGGGATCGGTGCGGGAGCGGAGCCAGGCCTCGCAGGCCAGGGTGGGCTCCATGAGACGCTGTGCGTCCGGCCCGGTCTGCGGGCCGAGCAGGCTCGCGCGGACGGCGTCGGCATCGATCAGGCCCGCCCGGGCGAGCCGGGAGTCGTCGAAGAGCCGCAGGAGGGCGGTCCGGTTCGCGCGCAGCCCGGCGTGGTAGTCGGCGGTGAAGTCGCCCTTGGTGGAGCGTTCCAGGAGGGGGTCGGGCACGATGCCGCGCAGCGCGGTGGTGAGGACCGGCTTGAAGAGGCGCGGCGCGTTGCGTTCGTGGACGCGGACGGAGAGCGCGGCTTCGATGACGTTGTCGTCGAGGTAGGGGGCGGCGTACTCCAGGCCGAGGCCGGTGGTCACCTGGTTCATGTGGCGGATACCGCGCCCGCCCGTCTGGACGTAGGTGAGGGCGGCGTGCTGGCCGCGCTGCGGCGCGAGCGGTTCGGCGCCGTCGGCGGCCTCGCGGAGCAGGCGGTGCACCAGGTCGACGGCTTCGGGGCTCGCCCACGGGGGCATGCGGAGTTCGGGCCCCCAGGCCAGGGAGGGGAGCTCTCGCCCGCGCGTGGACGGTGGCGGTACGGCGAGCCGTCCCGCCTCGGCGGCCAGCCACCGCGCGTACGTGCTCCGGTCCGCAAGCTCGCGCAGGACGGGCCACAAGGGCGCCGATTCTGCCGCCCGTTGGCGCCGGATCCGGCCGGCGGCTGCCAGCGGGTGACTTCTGATGTAGTCGTGCAAGTGCGGGGGGAGCGCGCAGAACAGCTCGTCGCCGCCGATGCCGACGAGGTGCAGTCGTGAACCCCGGCCGACAAGAAGGGGGATGAGGGCCGCGCACCGGCCGACGTCCCGTACCCAGCCGCCGGGCTCGTCCGTGGAGACGTCCAGGCTGCCGATCCCCGCGAGCCACGCGGGCAACTGGGCACGCTCCGGCCTCAGATGCTCGCTGTCCGGCAACGCGGCAGCGGCACGTGTGGCCCACGTGGTGTCGTCGTTGTCCGGATCGGCACCGGCCAAGTGCAGTGTGACGAGCCGTGCCGGGCCCCGGGCGGCGAGGAAGCAGAGGCTGGTGGAGTCCATGCCGCCGGACAGGTCTGCGCTGATCGTGCCGCCGCCGGTGGTGCAGCTCTCCACAGCGTCGACCAGGGCCCGTCGCACCGCCGCCGCGCCTTCGGTACGCGAGAGCACGGGGTCCGGCGGCTGCCACCATCTGCCGGTGCGCGCCCGGCCGTCCGCCTCGATCAGCAGGAACCGGTCGGGCCGGAGTGCCCGGACGCCCCGCCACACGCACCAGCTGTCCAGGGGATGGAAGACCGGTACGGACAACAGGGAGAGCGCCAGCACCGCCTCGTCCATCCCCGCACCTGCCAGCGATGCGAGCCTGTACGGACTGTCGGCCGCCACGGTCACGCCGTCCACCCGGGCATGGAACACCCGCCGCACCGCGGACGCGCTGCCGCGCACGCGCACGCGGCCGGCGACCGAAGCGACCACGTGGAAGCTGCCCGCCAGACCGCGGACCGCCTCTTCCACGCCCGATATCTCCCGCACCGGCCGCAGCCGCGCCGCCAGCGCACCGACGGTGACCGGGCAGCGCCCGACCACCGCCAGCCGCGCCTCCCCTGCTGCTGCCACGGTCACCCGGCCGTCCGGCCAGTCGCCCAGCAGCCACGGCCGTCCCGAAGCGTGCGGGATCACCCGGGAGGCCTGGGGAAGCAGCGCTCGAGCCGCGGCGAGGCCCGCTTCACCGTCCGGCAGAACCGCGAACCACACCTCGCCCGTCACGCGTGCTCAGCCTTGTGCGGTCATGAAGTAGTAGCCGTACACGTCGGGGTGGCCGTAGGCGATGGGCCCGCGGGTCAGCTCGGCGAAGTCGCCGATCTCCACGACGAGAGGGGGCTCGTAGACTTCCTGCTGTTCCATGGAAGCTCCTTTTCCGGTGGTCAGCCTCGCGCGTTCGCGAAGTCGTACCAGTACAGGTAACCATCGTTGCCCCTGCCGAAGTTGGAGGAACGGGTCAGCTCGGTGAAGTCGCCGAGCTCCACTGCGACAGGGGGCTCATAGATTTCCTGTTGCTCCATGAGAACTCCTCTCGGCTCAGCCCCGTGCATTGTCCCGGTAGTACCAGCCGGTGAAGTAACCGTCCGCGTACGTACCGTAGTTGCTGCTGCGGGTCAGTTCGGCGAAGTCGCCGATTTCCACGATGGCCGGAGGCTCGTAGACCTCGGTCTTTTCCATGGGGGCTCCCCTTTCCTGCCCGTCAGCTCCGCGAACCCGTGGCGTAGTACCAGCCGCCGTACATGTCGAGGTCCATGCCGTACGGGTACCCGCAGGTGAGCTCGTCGAAGTCGCCGAGCTGCGCCACGACGGGGGGCTCGTAGAATTCCTGCTGTTCCATGGGAGTTCCTCTTTCAGGTGGCCTTCCCTTGATGCGGTGCGGGATTTCGCACCCATCTGGAGACGTCAGGATGTCAACTCGCCAAGCCGTGAGGCCAGCCATTCCACTCCAGTGGGTGATAAGTCGTATTGAAGTCCTGCGTCGTCACCGAAGTCCGGCGGAATGCCCCTCGTCCAGCCCCACACGCCGCACGACTCGCCCGTGCACCCGCCGCAGCGGCCCCGGCGCCCACCAGTTGACCCGACCCAGCAGTGCCAGGTACGCCGGTACGAGCACGCCGCGCACCAGCACCGCATCGACGAGCACCGCCGTCGCCAGCCCCGTGCCCAGCAGCTTGAGCACCGTCACGCCCGACGTGGCCAGGGCGCCCGTGACGACGGCCACCGCGAGGGCGCTCGTGCTCACCAGCCGTCCGGTCCGGGCCACGCCCTCCACGACCGACTCGCGGTTGTCGCGCGTCCGTACGTAGTGCTCCTTCACCCGCGACAGCAGGAAGATCTCGTAGTCGACCGCCAGCCCGACGGCGATGGCCGACATCAGCAGCGGCATCGTCATGTCGAGCATGCCGGTCACGGCGAACCGGCCCAGCACGCCGCGCAGATGACCGTCCTGGAAGACGAACACCATCGCCCCGAAACTCGCCCCGAGGCTCAACGCCCCGATGCCCAGGGCCTTCACCGGCAGCAGCACGCTCCCGGTCAGCAGGAACAACACCGCCCACAGCGCGACCCCTGCGACCGCCACCACGAGCGGCAGCCGTGCGCGCACCGCAGCGCAGGTGTCGGCCAGCACCGCCGCACGCCCCGTCACCAACTGCCCGCCGCCCGGCCCCGGCAGGGCACGCAACCGCCGCAGCAGGGCCCGGCTCGCCGCGGACTGCGGGCGGGCGTCGGGCCCGGTCACCACCAGGGCCGCGCCCCGCGTTCCGGGCAAGTGGGAGGCGCGGGCGACGCCCGGCAGGTCCGTCACCGCCCGTTCGTACGCCTGCAGCGCCGCGCGGTCGCGCACCGGGTCCGCCGCCGGCAGAACCACCGTCAGGTTCCGCTCGGTGCGCACCGCGAAGTTCTCGCGGACGTCCTGGGAGGTGCGGTACGACTCGGCCTGCGCGGGCAGGATCCGCTCGTCCGGCAGGCCGAAGCGCACATGGCCGAAGGGCGCGGCGAGCACCAGCAACAAGGCTGCGCAGCCCGTCCCGTACCACAGCGGCCGGGCGGTGACGGCGCGGGCGACGGCGCGCCAGGCGGGGCTGTCCGGCCGGGGAGCCCGGGTCGGGCGCAGGACGGCCAGCGGATCCCAGCGGTCGATGCGCGTGCCCAGCAGGGCCAGGACCGGCGGGACCAGGACCGTCGCCGTCACGGCCGCGAACACGGCAACCCCCGTTCCTGCGCAGGCCATCGAGCGCAGGAACGGCAGCGGCAGCACCAGCAGTGCCGACATCGACAGCCCCACCGCCCCGGCGGACACCGCCACCGTGCGCCCCGCGATGCGCGCGGTGCGCCGCACCGCCGCGTCGACGGGCAGGCCGGCGCGCAACTCCTCCCGGTAGCGGGTGACGAGGAACAGCCCGTAGTCCACGGCGAGTCCGAAGCCGAGGGCGCTGGTGAGGTTGACGGCGAAGACCGACACCGGCATGAAGAAGGTGAGCAGCCGCAGCAGCGCGAAGGTGCCCACGACGGCGACCGCCCCGATCACCAGCGGGACCAGCGCGGCCACCAGTGAGCGGAGCGCGACCACCAGCAGGAGCAGCGTCAGCGGCGCAGCGACGAGTTCGGCCCGCACCAGGTCCCGCTGCCCGGCCCGCCCGGCCTCGACGCTCACCCAGGCCGGGCCGGTCGCGGACACCCGCAGCACGCCGTGCCGGCCGGTGAACCGCGGCACCAGGCGGGCGGCCGTCCGCGCCGCGTCCCGGTCCGCTCCGGCGAGGTCCGCCGTGACGAGCGCCGCGGAGCCGTCGGCGGAGCGCAGGACGGGGTTCCGGCCGGTGTCCCCGGTCCAGTACGCGCGCACCCTCGTCACCCCCGGCGAGCGCGCGAGCCGCTGTGCGAGCGCCAGCCCTTGCGCGGCGACCGGATCGTCGTCCACGCCGTCGTCGGCCCGCACGAGCAGCGTCAGGTCGGTCCGCCCCGTGCCGAAGTGCTCGGCCAACAGGGCGTCGGCGCGGTCCGATTCGGTGCCGGAGGCGGTGTAGCCGCCGTTGGCGAGGCGGCCGGAGGTGCCGAACCCGGCCGCGCCGAGCAGGACGGTCAGCACGGCCGCGAGGACGGGGACGAGCCAGGGGCGGGCCCGGCCGGTGCGCGCCGCGGCGGCCGGGGCCGTTGCGGGGTCCGGCGGTGTCGTCACGCGGCCCGGAAGAGGAGCACGGCGTTCTGCCCGCCGAAGCCGAACGCGTTGCTGATCACGGTCTCCATCCGGTGCTGCCGGGGCTGCTTCGCCACCACGTCCAGCTCCATACCCTCGTCCAGCCGGTCGAGATTCGCGGTGGGCGGGACGAGTTGCCGCTGCAGGGACAGCACGCAGGCCGCGGCGTCGACCGCGCCCGCCGCGCCGAGGGCGTGCCCGATGACGCCCTTGAGCGAGGTGACCGGCGGCGCGGTGCGGAAGACGTCGGCGATCAGGTCGGCCTCGACCCGGTCGCCCCGCGGGGTGGAGGTGCCGTGCGCGTTGACGTGGTGGACGTCCTGCGGCTGCGCGCGGGCGTCGGCGAGTGCGGCCAGCAGGGCGCGGCGGGCGCCCGCGCCGTGCGGGTCGGGCCGGGTGGCGTGGTAGCCGTCGCCGGAGGCGCCGTAGCCGCAGAGCCAGCCGCGCACCCGCGCCCGGCGGGCCCGGGCGTGCTCCGGCCGTTCCAGGACGAGCACGGCGGAGCCCTCGCTGAGTACGAAGCCGTCGCGGTCGGCGTCGAACGGGCGCGAGGCGCCCGCCGGATCGTCACGGCGCGTGGAGAGCGCCTGCATCCGGTGGAAGGCGGCCGACCCCATGGGCACCCGTGCACAGTCGGTGCCCCCGGCGAGGGCGATGTCGCAGGCGCCCGCCCGGATCAGGTCGCGGGCGGTGCCGATGGCGGTGGCCCCCGAGGCGCAGGCGGTGGAGGTGGTGAGGCAGGGGCCCAGCGCCTGCAGGTCCGCGGAGATCTCGCCGGCGACCATGTTGGGCAGCGAACGCAGCAGCGCGGTGGGGGAGACGGCCGCGACCCGGCCCTCGGCCAGGTTGCGGTACTCCTGGGGCCAGCGGTCGCCGCCGTTGCTGGCGGAGCCGAGGACGACCGCGACGCGCGGGCCGTCCCAGGCGGCGGGGTCCAGCTCCGCATCGGCGACGGCCTCCCGCGCGGCGACGAGCGCGAGCTGGATGAACCGGTCGTTGCGCCAGGTGATCTTCTTGCCCAGCAGGGCGTCCCCGTCGAAGCCGGGAACCGCGCAGGAGAAGTCGACCGGCAGCCCGGCCAGGGCCGGGTCCCGGGCGCCGACGCCGACGCCCGCGCACAGGCCGTCCCAGGTCGCCTCCCGGCCGAGCCCGGCAGGGGTGACCATGCCGATGCCGGTGACGGCGACCTCGCGTTCGCTCACAGGAGAGGGCCGGGCAGCGAAGCGGGCCCCGCCCCCGGCGGGGGACCCGCGGCCGCCGCCGCGCCGCCGGTGCCGCCGGCCAGCAGCCGCTCGACCTGGGCGGCGGCCTCCCCGAGCGTGGTGCCCCGGGGCTCCTGATCGAGGGTCACCTTCAGCCGGTCCTCCACCACGGCGAGCATCTCGACCCGGGCGAGGGAGTCGATGTCGAGCTCCTCGAAGGTGGCGTCCGGGTGGATGTGCTCCTCGGGGACGCCGAAGTGCTCGCTGAGGGTTGTGGCCATCATGTGGTAGACGGATTCCATCGACCGCTCTCCTCGATCGGGGCCGGAACCGGGCACCCGGCACATCGCATTGCATGCTTGTCGGGTTAATCCGGTTATCGCGTGCGCAGCAGCCTCCCCCGCCGGGCACCCGAGGAGGGCCCGACACGCGCGCCGCCGCGGGCACTGTCACCCGCCTGCTCCCCTGGCACCAAGTTCCGCCCGCGGTGGCCCTCATGACGGGGGCCCGGGGCCGGGAGTGTCCGGGGCCGGTGGCATGCTGGTGGTGTGAACGGACCCGAGATCGCCATCAGCTTCGCCCCCGGCCTGCAGGTCTTCGTCGAACCGGGACGGCGCCACCGGGCCCGCACCACCGTGGTCACCGACGGCGCGTCGACGCTCGGCCACGTGGTGGAGTCGCTCGGCGTCCCGCTCACCGAGGTCGGCCGGCTGCTGGTCGACGGCCGGGAGACGGCCGCCTCCCACGTGCCGGGCGCGGGGGAGACCGTGGAGGTCGAGGCGGTCGCCCGGCCCCAGGAGGTGCCGGGCGCGCCCCTGCGGTTCCTGCTGGACGTGCACCTGGGGACGCTCGCCCGCCGGCTGCGGCTGCTGGGCGTGGACGCCGCCTACGAGAGCGAGGACATCGGCGACCCCGCCCTCGCCGCGCTCTCCGCCTCCCAGCGCCGGGTCATGCTCTCCCGCGACCGCGGGCTGCTGCGCCGCCGCGAGCTGTGGGCGGGTGCGTACGTCTACAGCGACCGCCCGGACGAGCAACTCCGCGACGTGCTCGGCCGGTTCGCCCCGGAGCTCGCCCCCTGGACCCGCTGCACCGCGTGCAACGGGCCGCTCCGGGACACCGACAAGGACGCGGTCCGCGAGCAGCTGGAGCACGGCACGCAGCGCACCTACGACGTCTTCGCCCAGTGCACCGCGTGCGAGCGCGTGTACTGGCGCGGTGCCCATCACGCACGGCTGCAGACGATCGTCGACGACGCGGTCCGGGAATTCGGGGCGGCGGTTGCCCCGTAAGGGGCGCGGGGAACTGCGCGACCGGCCACTGACGGCCCGCAGTTGACGCACCAGCCCAGGGGTCCGGGGCGAAGCCTCGGGACTTCGACTGCGGGTGCGTTGTGGCTGGTCGCGCAGTTCCCCGCGCCCCTGACGGGGCGCTCATCCTTGGTGCCCGAGAACACCGCGCTGCGCGAGGGCGGGCCCTGGCAGAGCACACCGTAGACCGTTCGGGTGATGCCGGGAGCGGCGGCCGCGCTGGTCAGGGGCGGGTCGGTGGAGGAAGCGGGGGCCGGGCCTCCATCGTCCCCTGCGAGAATCCGCGCCGCGCGCCACCGCCCCCGTACGGTCCCCCCTTGAGGAATCGCATGAGCAGCCCGCACGTCCTGCTGACCGGTGAACGTCTCGCCCTGGGCATGCCCCGCCCCGAAGCGCTGCCCGAGTACCACGCCTGGGAGAGCGACCCGACCACCATCCTCGGCTACGGCGGCCGCTTCCCCCAGTCCTGGGAGGCCCGCCTGGCCACATGGGAGCGGCGGCGCGTCGACCGGGAGCACGTCCAGTTCGAGCTCCTGCGTCTGAAGGACCGGCAGCCGGTCGGCCTCACCTGGCTGCAGATCAACTCCGTCGCCGCGACCGCCGAGTTCGCGATCCTCATCGCTCCCGCCATGCGCGGCAAGCGCTATGCGGAGGAGGCGACCCGGCTGACCCTGGACTGGGCCTTCCACCTGGGGGCGCTGCGCGCGGTGTGGCTGAGGGTGCTGGAGCCCAACCGGGCCGGGCTGGCCGCCTATGAGAAGGCCGGGTTCCGGTTCGCCGGGCGGCTGCGCAGGTCGGGGCACTGGCTGGGGCAGTGTGTGGACGAGCTGCTGATGGACGCCCTTCCCGAGGACTTCCCCGGGCCGTCGGCCCTGGTCGGCGTCCTCGGGAAGTGACGTTTCCCGGGACGTGACGTCCGTCAGGATGTGATGTCCGTCGAGATGTGACGTTCGTCAACATCCCTGCACCGGCTGCTCGTTGACCGTGAGGCCATCCGTCGTGAGGGCCTCGGCCGCGCGCCACGCCTCGTCCGCGAAGCGTGCCGCCTGCGGGTGCGCCCCGTGCGAGGGGTAGGCGAGGTAGGCGCGGACGACGGGGGCGCCGTCGAGGGGGATCATCCGGACCGCGGGGTGGATGTAGCGCCGCGCGGCGGCCGCGGGGGCGGAGCCCACGCCCAGGCCGGCGGCCACCTTCTCCAGCCACTCGTCGTAGTTGCGGCACTCGGCGCCGACGGTGGGGCGCCGGCCCTCCGGCCACATCGCCGGGAAGGTGACGCCGCTGACGGTGTTGACGACCAGCGGCAGGTCCGCCAACTCGGCCCAGCCCAGCCGGGACCGGGCCGCCAGGGGCCAGTGGCCGGGGACGGCGGCGACGCGGGTGTCCTCGCAGAGCAGCACCCCGCGCAGCCCCCTCGGCAGCGGATCGGCGCGCAGCAGGGCGATGTCGACGTCGCCCGTGTCCAGCCCGGCCATCGGGGTGTCGGTGCGGACGAACTCCACCGTCACCCCGGTGTCGTCCCCGAACCGGGCCGCCATGCCCGAAAGCCCCTCGGGCAGACCCCAGTTGAAGCCGACGCGCAGGGACTCGCCCTTGCGCAGTCCGGTGAGCGCGGTGTCGAGCTGGTGCAGCAGCGGGACGAGCGAGCTGCGCAGCTCCCGGCCCTTGTCGGTGAGTGCGGTCCTGCGGGTCGTGCGGTCGAACAGGCGGACTCCCAGGGTGTCCTCCAGGGCCCGGATGCTTCTGGTCAGGGTCGGCTGGGCGAGGTGCAGGCGCCGGGCGGCGGCCGTGAAGCCGCCCTCCTCGGCGACGGCCAGGAAGTTGCGGAGATGGCGGAGGTCGACATCCATGACTCCAGAGCATAAGTGATCCGGTAAAGGCATATCCCGTCCCGTACGCGATTCTTACGAGGCGGTGTCGCCGATGTGAAGGCCGGTGGCTGTCAAGCCCCGTGCTGTGCAATTGAACAGGGCGCGTACTGCATCAATACCACGTGCCACCACGGAAGTTGAGGCCTCAACCACGTTCTTTGGTGACATTCCCCGGGGCCGCCGGAGGCTGTTTCATATTTGCAGACGGCTGTGCGCCGCTTTACCCAGTCATTTTCCGCACCCGACCGAGAAAGGCATTGATGTGCCGATAGCCGAGACCCGAAACGGCCCCGTCGAGCATGTACTCGTCGACGGCGACCCCGACCTGGCGCCGCTCGTCTTCCTGCACGGCGGGCTCGGCTGCATCGCGAGCTGGGGACGCTTCCCCGCCCGCCTCGCCGCGGCCACCGGGCGGCGCGCGCTGGTGTACTCCCGCCTCGGCCAGGGTGGTTCGGGACCCGCCGTGCGCCCCCGCACCCCCCGCTACATGCACGAGCACGGCCAGGAGGACCTGCCCGAGCTGCTGGACCTGCTCGGCATCGGCAACCCGGTCCTGGTCGGGCACAGCGACGGCGCCTCCATCGGTCTGCTGTACGCCTCCGTGCGTCCCGCCACCGCAGTGGTCGCCCTCGGCCCGCACCTGTACTTCGAGGAGCAGAACCGCCAGGGCATCGAGGCCGCCCGGGCGTCCTTCGAAGGAGGGCCGCTGGCACAGAAGATGGCCCTGGTGCACAACGACCCGCGGGGCGTCTTCGACAGCTGGAGCGAGGTCTGGCTCTCGGACGGCTTCCGCGACTGGAACATCGAGAAGGACCTGGACGTCACCGCGCCGGTCCTGCTGATCCAGGGCGACCGGGACGAGTACGGCACCCTCGACCAGCTCGACTCCGCCGAACGCGCCGTGCGCGGCCCTGTGCGGCGGGTCGTGCCGGAAGGCGTCGACCACTACCCCCACCTGGTCTGCCCCGACCTCGTCATCGACGCCACCTGCGCCTTCCTCGACGAACACGCCCCCGGCCGCCCGATTCCCGCGGAGACCCTGCAGTGACCCCCACCGCCACCGCCGTCACCGACGGCACCATCGAGACCCTGCGCCTGGACGGCCTCCTGGCCCGCTCCGCCCGCCGGTACCCCGACCGCCCCGCCCTGTCCGGCGCGGGCGAGACCTGGACGTACGCCGAACTCGACCGGGCCGTCGACGCGTTGGCCGCCCGGCTGGCCGACGACGGCCTCGTCCCCGGCGAACGCGTCGGCGTCCACGCCCCCAAGACCCCCTCCACCGTGATCGCCCTCTACGCCGCCCTGCGGGCCGGCGCGGTCGTCGCCCCCCTCGACATCGCCGACCCCCCGGCCCGCACGGCCCGGATGGTGCGCAACGCCGGCATCTCGGTGCTGCTCACCACCGACCGGGCCCTGCCCGTGTGCCGCAAGGCCGCGGCCGAGGCCCGCGACGGCGCCGAGCCGGACGCGGAGCCGCTGGAGCACGGACTGCACCGGCTGCGCGTCCTGGACGGGGACGGCCGCCCGGCCCCGCTGCCCGCGCCGGCCGACCGCGGCGGATACATCCTGTTCACCTCCGGCAGCACCGGCTGGCCCAAGGGCGTCCTGCTCTCGCACACCAACGTCGCCCACTACGCCCAGTGGGCCGCGGCCGAGTTCGGGCTCACCGAGCACGACAGGATCGGCTCGCAGGCCGCCCTCACCTTCGACCTGACCACCTTCGACCTGTACGGCGCGGCGGCCGCCGGAGCCTGTGCGGTGCTCATGCCGGACATGCTGCGCGCCTTCCCGCGCGACGTGGTCGCCTGGCTCGACGAGCAGCGGATCACGGCCTTCATGGCCGTCCCGTCCCTCTACCACAACATGCTCCAGCAGGGCGGCTTCGCCGACGCCGTGCCGCCGACCCTGCGCGTGGCCTTCTTCGGCGGCGAGGCCTTCGCGCCCCAGCTGCTGGAGGAGTACCTGGGCCTGCTGGGCGACGTGCCCTTCTACAACCTCTACGGGCCCACCGAGACCAACGCCTGCACCTACTGGCTGATGCCGCGCGACTGGACCGCCGACCAGGAACTGACCATCGGCCGCGGCATCGGCGGCGTCGACATCGAGGTCCTGGACGACGACGGCAGGCCCACCGACGGTGAAGGCGAGATCCACATCGCCGGACCCACCGTCTTCCAGGGCTACCTGCGCAACGGCGAACTCACCGACCCCACCGTCACCGTGGCCTTCCGCGACGGCGCACCCCGCCGCGCCTACGCCAGCGGCGACATCGGCCGGATCACCCCCGACGGGCGCGTCTTCCTGCGCGGCCGCCGCGACTCACAGGTCAAACGCCGCGGCCACCGCATCGACCTGCTCGACGTGGAGAGCGCCGTCCTCGACCTGCCCCAGGTCTCCACCGCGGCCGTCGTCGCCAAGGACGGCGGCGACCACGCGGGCGAGATCTGGGCCTACGCCCTGACCGACGCGGGCGAGCGCGAGCTCCTCGCCGAACTGCGCGGCCTGCTGCCCAAACGCATGCTGCCCGACCGGGTCGTCCCGGTCGCCTCGCTGCCCACCACCACCAGCGGCAAGGTCGACCGGCGCGCCCTGAGCACCCTCGCCGACACCCCTGACGGCACCCCCGGCACCACCTCCCACACCCTTGAGGAGAACCGCACATGAACAGCGTCGAAGACCTCTGCGCCCTCATCAGCAGCAAGATCACCTGGGCCCGGGGCGAGGACCCGCAGAGCCTGACCCCCGACACCCCGCTCCTCGAACTCGGCCTCCTGGACTCGCTGGCCATCATGGAGATCGTCTCCGCACTCGACAAGCAGGCCGGCATCGCGCTCCCCGAGACCGAGATCGTCGCGGCCAACTTCCGCAGCCCCAAGGCCCTGTGGACCGCCATCGAGGACATCGCCGGCGGGGCCCGCAAGTGAGCACCCCCACCGACCGCCTGCTGCGGTCCGGCCCCGCGCCGGCCGAGGAACTCGTCGACGCCTGGCGCGAACGGGCCCGGCCGGCCGTGGAGCAGACCGAGGGCAAGGACTTCCGCACCCAGTGGCAGGCCCTGGCCGACCTCGGCGCGCTGCGCATGGCCGCGCCCGGCAGCGAGCACCCCGGCCCGGTCACCCGCTCCCTCGCCGCGATCGAGGGCATCGGCCTGGCCGGCGCCGACCCCGGCATCTGCTACGCCCTGGCCTCCCAGCTCTTCGGCATGCAGTTCCCGCTGCGCGCCACGCTGCCGGAACAGGCCTGGCAGTCCCTGGCCCACATCCAGGACGGGCGCACGATGCTGTGCCACGCCCTCACCGAACGCACCGCGGGCAGCGACCCGCTGTCCATGGACACCCGCGCCCGGCGCGACGGCGACGGCTACGTGCTCGACGGCGCCAAGACCTTCATCACCGCCGCACCCGTCGCCGACCTCGCCATCGTCTTCGCCCGCACTGCGGAAGGCCGTTCGCCGTTCGCGCTCTCGGCCTTCCTCTTCCCCGTCGACATGCCCGGCGTGAGCCTCGGCGAGACCTTCGACAAGACCGCCCTGCCCACGGTCCCCATGGGCGAGCTGCTCTTCGACGGGGCCCGGCTGCCCGCCACGGCACTGATCGGCGAGGAGGGATCCGGCCTGGCGGTGATGTCCTCCACGACCGCCTGGGAACGCGCCGTCGTCCTCGGCTACGCGCTCGGCCCCATGCGCCGCACCCTGCAGCGCACCGCCGAATGGGCCGGAACGCGCGAGCACTTCGGCCGCCGCATGGGCGCCAGCCACCAAGTGGCCGCCCGCATCAGCGACATGGCGCTCGCGCTGCACCGCTCCCGCATCCAGCTGTACGCGATGGCCGCCCGGCTCGACGCCGGAACGCCCGCCCGGCAGCTGGCCGCAGAGGCGGCCCTCACCAAGATCTCGGTCGCCGAGGACTACGTACGCCTCACCGAGCACGCCACCGCGCTCGCCGGCGTCCGCGGCTTCCTCCCCGGATCCGGTCTGACCGCCGACCTGCACAGCCCGATGGCGGCCCACGTCTACGCGGGCCACAACGACCTGCTGCGCGTCGGTGTCGCCCGCCAGTTCGGCCTGCCGGTCGAGAACTGACACGAGGAAGGACCCCATGACCACCACCGCCACTCTGCCGGCGACCCTCGACGACCTGCTCAAGCTCGCCGAGGAGACCGGCCGGATCCTGGCCCCCCTCGCCGCCGACGTCGACGCCCAGCGCGACAACGGCCACGAGGCCTACCGCATCCTCCGCGAGAGCGGCCTGCTCGGCCTGCTCGTCCCGCGCGAGGCCGGGGGAGCGGGGCTCGGCTTCGCCGACTACTCCCGCGTCCTGGCCGCGCTCGGCGCCCACAACGGTGCCGCCGCCCTCGGCTACAACATGCACAACGTCGTCATCGGCGCGTTGTCCGAGTCCGTGGGCACCCGACTGCCTCCGGCCGCCGAGACCTTCCGCGCCTGGATGTTCGACGAGGTCGTCAACGGCCGCAAGCTGTTCGCCTCCGCCACCTCCGAGGCGGGCACCGGCGCCAAGCTGCGCGGCATCCGCACCAGTTACCGGCGCTCCGCCGACGGACAGCACTACGTCCTCAACGGCGAGAAGTCCTTCGTCTCGCTGGCCGGCGCCGCCGACTACTACATCGTCGTCGCCCGCGCCGAGGGCACCGAGGGCAGCAGCGAGGTCTCGCACTTCGTCGTCGCCGCCGACGACCCCGGCGTCAGTTTCGGCGAGGTGCACAACCTGTCCGCGCTGTACGGCACCAGCACCGCCGCCATGAAGCTCGACGAGGTCACCGTGCCGCGCTCGCGCCTCTACCTCGGCGTCGAGGGCATGTCGCTGTTCAAGCTCGTCCGCGAACCGCACTGGATGGCCGCCGGCTACACCGGCGCCTACCTGGGCATCGCCGAGGCCGTCTACCGCTACACCGTCGACTACGTGGCCGCCTCGCCCAAGCGCGCCGACTCCCCGGTGCTCCAGCGCGACCTGGGCCGGATGTCCGCCCGGCTGCGCGCGGCCCGGGCCCTGGTGCACGAGGCGGGCGAGTACGTCGACACCCAGCGCGGCAGCCTGGAGGCCAACGCCATGGTGCACGCCGCCAAGTACATCGTCGGCGAGGTCGGCCCTGCACTCGCCCAGGATGCCGTGCGCATCTGCGGCTCGGCCGCCGTCAGCCGCGCACAGCCGCTGGAACGCTTCATCCGCGAGGTCGCCTTCTCCGCCGTGATGCCCGCCAAGCCCGACGAGTGCCTGGAGTACGTCGGCAAGGCCGCCCTCGGCGTCAACCTCTACAACGCCCAGGCGTTCGAGTGGTGAGCCCCGTGTCCCCTGTCGACACCGCACCCACGGTGACGCCCGAGGCGTTCCGCGCGCTGATGGGCTCCCACCCCGGCGGCGTCGCCGTCATCACCACGACCGACGCCCTGGGCGACCCGCACGGATTCACCTGCACCGCCTGGTGCAGCGTCTCACTGGATCCGCCGCTGCTGCTGGTGTGCGCGGCGAACACGAGCAGGACACTGCCGGTGATCGCCGAACGCGGGGCGTTCGCCGTCAACCTCCTGCACGGCGCCGGGCGCCGGGCGGCCGAGGCCTTCGCGGGCCGCGCCGCAGAACGCTTCACCACGGTGCCGTGGGAGGCGTCCCCCGGGACCGGGCTGCCGCTGCTGACCGAGGACGCCCACACCGTCGCCGAATGCCGCGTCGTACGCCTCGACCGGGCCGGCGACCACACCATCGTGCTCGGCGAGGTGATCCGCACCGACGCCGCCGAGGGCCCCGGCCCCGGTCCCCTGCTCTACGGCATGCGCCGCTACGCCACCTGGCAGGCGTGACCAAC
The DNA here is from genome assembly GCF_053594995.1 of Streptomyces sp. NPDC002536. Lineage (NCBI taxonomy): Bacteria > Bacillati > Actinomycetota > Actinomycetes > Kitasatosporales > Streptomycetaceae > Streptomyces > Streptomyces sp. NPDC002536. Next base: position 54,464 of record NZ_JBSFWU010000003.1, on the reverse strand, counting down.
CCCCTTTTCCTTACCGGCGATTACTGCCGATCACTACCGATTCCGAGGTCGCACCATGTACCGCACCATGATGAAGTCCAAGATCCACCGCGTCACCGTCACCCAGGCCGATCTGCACTACGTGGGCTCGGTGACCGTCAGCGCCGACCTGATGGAGGCCGCCGACCTGCTACCCGGCGAGAAGGTCGACATCGTCGACATCGACAACGGTGCCCGCCTGTCCACCTACGTCATCGAGGGCCCCCGCGACTCCGGAGTGATCGGCATCAACGGCGCTGCGGCCCGCCTCATCAGCCCCGGCGACCTGGTCATCCTCATCGCCTACGCGTCGGTGACGGACGAGGAGGCCAAGGTGCTGGAGCCGCGCGTGGTCTTCGTCGACGAGCACAACGCCGTCAAGACCCTGGGCACCGACCCCGCGGACGTCCCCGCGGACTCGGGCCTCAAGCGCGGCGACATCCTCGCCGGATGACGCCGACCGCCGTGGTGAGCGGCGGCACACGCGGCATCGGCCTGGAGCTCGCCCTGCGCCTGTGCGCACTGGGCCACCGCGTGACCGCCCTCTACCGCACCGACGAACAGGCCGCCCGCCAGGCCGAGAAGGAGGGTGCCGGACGGCTCCGCACCCTCCGGGCCGACCTCGCGCGGCCCGTGGAGATCCGGGCCGCCTGCGCGGAGATCCTCGGTACGGACGGCGCACCCGCCGTCCTGGTCAACAACGCCGGCATCAACCGCGACCGGCCCTTCCTCTCCCTCACCGGAGAGGACTGGGACGACGTCCTCGCCACCAACCTCTCCGCCCCCTTCCACCTCGTCCGGGCCCTGGCCCCCGCCATGATCGAGGCCGGCGGCGGCAGCATCGTCAACATCGGCGCCACCACTGCCATCCGCCCCCGGGCGAACGGCGCGAACTACTGCGCCAGCAAGGCGGGCCTGCTGCAGCTCACCAAGTGCATGGCCCTCGAACTGGCCCCGCACATCCGCGTCAACGCCCTGATCCCCGGCTTCACCGACACCCCCGAGGTCACCGAACGCTACCGGCTGGACGACCCGGACCGGCGCGCGGCCGTCCTCGCCACCATCCCCGCGGGCCGGATCGGCACCCCCCGGGACATCGCCGACGCCCTGGAGTTCCTCGTCACCTCCCGCAGCTCCTACCTCACCGGGCAGCAGCTGATCGTGGACGGCGGCAACTTCATGGGCTGACCCGGGCCCGCCCGCGAACTCCCCTACACACCATGGAGTACTGCACCATGCACCTGACCCAGGAGCAGCTCGACCACTACCACGACAACGGCTACCTGCTCATCGAGTCCCTGCTGGACCCGCGGGAGGTGACGGCCCTGCGCGAGGCCTTCGCCCGCGACTGCACCGTCCCCGGCCCCCACCTCGTCACCGAGGACGCGGGCGAGGAGGTCCGCGCGGTCTACGCCTCCCACCACCGGCAGCCGGAGTACGCCGGACTGATCCGCGACCCCCGCGTGCTCGGCCCCGTCCGCCAGCTGCTCACCGACGACGTCTACGTCTACCAGTTCAAGATCAACGCCAAGCCGGCCTTCGGCGGCGACAAGTGGGCCTGGCACCAGGACTACCTCGCCTGGCGCATCGCCGACGCCCTGCCCGCACCCCGGCAGGTCAACATCGGCGTGTTCCTCGACGACGTCACCGAGTTCAACGGGCCGGTCATTTTCCTCCCCGGCTCCCACCGCAACGGCATGGTCCGCGACGGCCGCAAGGCCGGCGCCCGCTCGGAGCAGCACCTCGACCCCGACGACATCGCCCTGACCCCCGGCCAACTCGCCGAGCACGTCGACCGGTACGGCATGTCCAGCCCCAAGGGCCCGGCCGGATCCGTGGTGTTCTTCTCCCCGGAGATCGTGCACGGCTCCGCGCCCAACATGTCCCCCTTCGCCCGCCGCCTGCTCATCGCCACCTACAACGACGTCACCAACCTGCCCAGCTGGTCCGGCGAACCGCGCCCCGAGTACGTCGTCTGCCGCGACAGCGAGCCGCTGCGCCCGCTGTCCGAGCCGTTCCTCGACGCCCTTGAGGGGGTGACGGCATGACCGCCCGCACCGGAAAGGCCGTGGTCCTGGAGGAGTTCGGCGAGCCGCTCGCCCTGCGCGAGTTCGGCATCCCGCAGGCCCCCGCCGGCGGCATGGTCGTGGCCTGCGGCTACGGCGGCATCTGCGGCACCGACCTGCACCTCCAGCAGGGCCACCTGCCCATCCCCACCCCGCTCGTCCTGGGCCACGAGGGCTACGGCGTCATCCGCGAACTCGGCGCCGGGGAGCACCGGGACGCCACCGGCGCGCCGCTCGCCGAGGGCGACGCGGTGATGTGGGCCTCGTCCATCGCCTGCGGCGAGTGCCCGCCCTGCCGGCTGCACCGCGAACCCACCCTCTGCGAGAACCGCCGCACCTACGGCGTCAACCGCCCCCTGACGGACGGGGCCGAGCTGTCCGGCTCGTGGGCCGACCACATCGTGCTGCAGCCCGGCACCACCGTCGTCAAGGCGGCCGAGGGCGTCGACCCGCTGGCCGCGATGTCGCTGGCCTGCGCCGGTCCCACCGTGGTCCACGCCCTCTTCGAGCGCCGGCCCGTACGGCTCGGCGAGACCGTCGTGGTCCAGGGCAGCGGTCCCGTCGGCCTGGCGGCGGCGGCCTTCGCCCACCTCGCCGGCGCCGCCAAGGTGATCCTCATCGGCGGCCCGGCCGAGCGGCTGGCCCTGGCGGCCAAGGCCGGCATCGGCGACGTGCACATCGAGATCGCCGGGTCCCAGGACGCCGGGCGCGTCCTCCAGGAGGTGCGCGACGCCACCGGCGGCGACGGGGCGGACCTCGTCATCGAGTGCGCCGGGGTGCCCGCCGCCGTCGCCCAGGGCCTCACCCTGGCCCGCCGCGGCGGCTCGTACCTGGTCATCGGCCAGTACTCCGACGCGGGCGACACCCTGCTCAACCCGCACCAGATCGTCCACCGCCAGCTCGACGTCATCGGCTCCTGGGCCTTCACCGGCGCCCATCTCACCGAGTACGTACGGCTGCTGCCCACGCTGGCCGAACGCTTCGACCTCGCCGGCCTGGTGACGGCGTTCCCGCTGGAGCAGCACGCCGAGGCGATGGCGGCGGTCGCCGCCGGAGCGGTCATGAAGGCCGTGCTCACCAGCTGAACGACCAGTGAAGGACGAGGAGCCGCCCGCAGCACAGCGGGCGGCTCCTTCCTGTGTGCCGTCTCACGCCCCTCCGGCCAGGCGCCGCACGGCCGTTGCCGTGTCCGGGTCGTCCGGCACATAGGCCAGGAAGTGGTGGCCGGGCTCGTCGACCGCCGCCAGCTTCACGTACCGCAGGTGCAGATCGCCCGCCACCGGATGACGGAAGTGCCGCACCGCCGGGTGGAACGCCGCCGTCTCCCGCTGCCCGTACCAGCGGGCCGCCTCCGGGTCGGCCAGCAGCTCCTCGACGATCTCCGCGTACCGCCCGTCCCCGGGATGCCGCGCCGCGTGCGAGCGGAACTGGCCCAGCAGACTGCGCGCTTCGGGCTCCCACTGCGCCAGCAGCGAGCGGCTCGGCGGCCAGCGGAACACCAGCCACAGCAGATTGCGCTGCTTCGGGGGCAGCCGCGCCGGGTCGGTGAGCAGTGCCGCGTAACCGGCGTTCCACGCCAGCAGGTCCCAGTGCGGGTCGATCACCACCGCCGGGTTCGGGTCCGTCGCCTCCACCAGCGACAGCAGGTTCCGCGAGACCCAGCCCGGCGCCGCCGCCCCGGTCTCCGGGGCGTCCTCGGTGAACGACAGCACGTGCGCCGTTTCGTCCGCATCCAGCAGCAGCGCCCGCGCCACCGCGCGCAGCACCTGCTCCGAGGTGCGCACCCGGCCCTGTTCCAGCCACGCGTACCAGGAACTGCTGATCCCGGCCAACTCGGCCACCTCGCCCCGGCGCAGCCCGGGGGTGCGCCGCCGCGGCGAACCCGGCAGGCCCACGTCGGCCGGGGAGAGCCGCTCCCGGCGGGAGCGCAGGAAGGCCCCGAGTTCCCGACGCGGCGTGCTCGTCGTGGTGTTCGTGCCCGCCGTGGTGTGCCCGGCGCCCATCGCCCCCCGCTCCTCCCCGTGCCTGTCATCGGGCCTGTCATCGGGCCTGTCATCGGGCCTGCCATTCGAGCCTGTCAGCGATGGTAATCGCTTGAGGTGATCACGGCAGGCCGCCGGGCGGTGAGATGGAGGCATGGGTGAAGAGAGGAGCACCACCCCATGACTACTGTCGCGTCCCCCGTTTCCGCCCCGCCTGCCACCGGACTTGCGAAGCCCTCGCTCCGGTTGCTGAGCGCCGCCGGATTCGTCAGCAACTTCGACCGCTTCTGCATCGCACCGATGCTCATGCTCATCGGCACCCACCTCGGCGCCTCCCTCTCGACCGTGGTCCTCGCGGCCAGCGGCTACTACCTCTGCTACGGGCTCATGCAGCCGGTGTGGGGGGTGGCCAGCGACCGGCTGGGGCGGGTGCGGGTGATGCGGTTCTCCCTCGCGGGAGCGGCCGTTGCCGCGTTCTGCTCGGCCGCGGCCCCCGACGCGACCGTGCTGATCGTGGCACGGGCCGTCGCCGGAGCCTTCTTCGCGGCGTCGATCGCCGCCTCGCTCACGTACGTCGGCGACACGGTCCCGGCGGCGGTGCGGCAACGCCCGCTGAGCTCGCTGATGACGGCCTTCGCCCTGGGCACGGCCGTGGCCACCGTGGTGGCCGGAGTGGTGGCGCTGTACGTCAGCTGGCGACTGGTGTTCGCCCTGCCGGGCCTGCTCGCGCTGTACCTCGTCTTCGCCCTGCGCCGCCTGGAGGAGCCCGAACGGGAGCCCGTCGGCTCGCTGTTGGCCCCCATGCGGGACGTGCTGCGGTCGGGCTGGCAGTGGTACGTCATGGCCGTGGCCGCGCTGGAGGGCGCGGTGCTGCTGGGCTTCTTGACGTACATCGCCCCGGCCCTGGAGTCCCGGGGCGTGCCGACCGCGCTCGCGGGAGCGGTGTCCGCGCTCTACGGCGTGGGTTCCATGTCCGCCGCCCAGTGGGTCAAGCGCCTGGTGGGCCAGTGGGGTCCGGTCCGGCTGATCGTCGCGGGCGGAGTGCAGATGGCGGCCGCCTACGCGGTCGCGGCGGTCAGCCAGTCCATACCGGCTCTGGTGGTGACGGCCCTGCTGCTGGGCGGGGGCTGGTCGTTCATGCACTCCACGATCCAGTCGTGGGCGACCGGCCTGTCCGCGACGGCGCGGGCGACGGGCGTGGCGATGTTCGGGGTGGCCCTGTACGTCGGCAGCGCGGTGGCCAGCGCCATCTCGGCCGGCGCGGCCGGGGCGCACCACTACGGGACGCTGTTCACCGTCGCGGCGGTACTGACGGTGCCGCTGACGGTGGCGGCGGCGGTGGGACGGTCGCGGTACGGGAAGTAGGGGTTGGGTGCTGGTTGGTGCTGCTTCTGCCGGGAGATGTCGTCCCGGCAGAAGCAGCGTTCGTTCTACGGTTGTACCGGGAGGTCGGCATGACGGCTGTGGTGCACGCATCCGAGCAGGTGGTGGGAGTCGAGCGAGGGCAGTTCGCCCTGTGCGACGCGTCGGCGCCGTTCGGCGAGCAGCCGTGGGAGCTCCCGGCGCTCGACGGGCGGCAGGTCGCCGTCAGTGGCAGCGGGTTGATGGTCGCCAGCACCGTTGCGATGCACGACGCCGACGTGCGGTTCGAGTTGTGGGACGGGCCGCCTCCCGCGCAGTCGGCCGGGCCGCCGGTGGGTGAGTGTGTGCTCGACGTGCCGTCCGGCGCGGTGACGGCCTGGGCGGTGGCGCACGGTCCGGCAGGCGAGCCGGTGGAACTGGGCGGGCCCGGACCGTACGCCGTGCGCCTGTACCGGCACGGAGGAGGGCCGGAGGCGCGGGCGCGGCAACAGGCCGCGGACCCGCCGCTGTTCAGCGGTCTGGAGCGGTATGTCATCCAGCTGTGGGCCCGGGCATGACGTACCGCTGACGGTCAGGTCAGTGGATGACGACGTAGAAGGCGTCCTTGTGCAGGATGCGGTCGGCGATGTACCAGTTGTTCAAGTCGGTTCCGGCGTTGCCGTTCTGCGTGCCGTCGACGTACTTCACCGAGAAGTTGCCGTCGCCCTTGCCTGCGCCCTCCCAGGACGATGCGAAGGGGTACTCGTCGCACTCCTCGCCCGCCTTGTGCGGCAGGTGGGCACAGTTGCTCTGGACCACGCTGCGGTTCTTGTTGTACGCGGCGGTGGCTGTCGCGTCCCAGTTGGACACCAGCCGGTGCAGCGGCTTGCCGGAAGCGACGCCGCCGGGAATGGACTTGGTGTGTCCCGCGGGCGGGGGCGGATAGGTGGCCGCCGGGTTGGTCTGGGCGAGCTGGATGTGGCGGGCGACCGCGCCGTTGCGCGTGCTGCGGACGCTGTACTGGCCCATCGTCGGCATGACCCGGTCGAATATCCCCGCGCCCTTGGCGCCGAGGTAGCTCGCCGAGTCGAACCGGACGCCGTTGTCGAGCACCGTTCCGGTGCCGCCGTTGTTGGTCACGGACGAGCGGATCGCGCAGCGTGCCACCTTGTCGCGGCCGTAACCGTCGTTCGCCGCGGAGGAGATGGTGTGGATGGCGGTGCCGCCCGCCTGCCACTCGCTCAGCAGGTTGGGCCCGGAACCGAAGACGTCGCACGCCTTGTTGCTGCCGTCCGGCCCGCGGTAGCCGCTGGTGGACCACCCGATGGAGAGCAGTCCGTCGGTCGTCACCCCGACCCGCCGGAATTCGTCCATGCCGGTCGTCAGGCGGATCACGCGCGATCCCTTGGTGCCGTCCCCGGCCGTGGTGTTCCGCCACGAGACGGTGCCGATCACCTTGCCGCCGCTCACGACGGAGTATCCGAGCGGGGCGACGCGGCAGTACGCGTAGTGATTGAGGATCTGCTCACCGGACGTCGGCAGCAGGCGCCGACAGGTGGCCAGGTCCGCACCGGCAGCGAGTGCGGATGCGCCCCGGGCCGTGGCCGTGGACGTGTAGGTGATTCCCGACCGCTGCGCGGTCACGTCACCGTGTTCGCGCAGCGCGGCCGGCGGCTGCGGTACGGAATTGCGCCACTGCGCGGCCCGGTTCTGCGCTCCGGCGTCCCATCTGCTGCCGACGGCAGGCAGCGGATGCGCGGCGTCGACGACCTGGATGGGCGTCGTGATGACGTCGGTTCTTGAGGCTGTGCTCGGTTGTGCCATCGCCGAAGTGGCGGGGAGAGCGGTACAGGCGGCGCCGACCAGGGCGGCGGTCAGCGCACGGCGTATCGGCCAGTGCATGGGCGCTCCTCGAGTCGCTCCTCGCGGCCTGTTGGCCACGAGAGGGCGACGCTAGGCACGCCGAACGCATGAACCAATGGTTCCGGCCGAAACCGCTCGCAGCCGGGGGCGATTTTCGGCCACGAGGTGCAGCCCGTGCGTCACCACCCCACCGGCATCGACCGCGGACCGCGGACCAGCATCTGGGTCTTCCAGACGATGTCACCGGCCACATGGAGGCCCGGGAGCCGCAGGGAGAGGGCTCGCAGGGCCTCCTGCAGTTCGACCCGGGCCAGGGGCGCCCCGAGGCAGTGGTGCACGCCGTGGCCGAACCCCAGGTGCTGGTTGCCGGTTCGGCTCAAGTCGAGCGCGTCCGGCGCGGAGAAGCGCCGGTCGTCGCGGTTGGCGGCACCCATCGACACCAGGACGGCCTCGCCCTCGCGCACCAGCGTCCCACCCACCTCGACGTCCTCGGTGGCGTAGCGGGGGATGCCCGCCGCCATGCCCAAGGGGACGAAGCGCAGCAGCTCCTCGACCGCGGCCGGAATCAGGGCCGGATCGGCGCCCAGGCGCGCGAGCTCGCCGGGGCGGTCGAGGAGGGTGCACACGAAATTGGGGATCTGTGTGGCCGTGGTCTCGTGCCCCGCGACCAGCACCGCCACGCAGAGGTCGATAAGCTCCTCCTCGGACAGCCGGTCCCCCCGGTCGCGGGCCTCGATCAGGGACGTCATCAGGTCGTCCGCGGGCCGCCCCCGGTGCTCGGCGATCAGCTCCGCCATGTAGGCGCGCAGCTCCTGCCTGCTGGCCTCGGCCTCCTCGGCCGTGAGCGAGCTCGTGGAGAGCGCGTCGTCGCTCCACTTGCGGAAGAGGGGCCGGTCCGCCTCGGGCACGCCGAGCATCCGGCAGATGACGGAGACGGGCAGCGGCAGCGCGAAGGCGTCGACCAGGTCGGCTGGTTGGCCCGCCGCCACCATGTCGTCCAGGAGGCTCCCGGCCAGGGCACGGATGTCCGCGCGCAGCCGCTCCATCCGCTGCACGGTGAACGCCCCGGCCACCAGCCTGCGCAGCCGGGAGTGGTCGGGCGGATCCATGGAGAGGATGCCGCTGTTGTTCTGGTTCTCCGACTGCCGGGGCTCGTCGTGCGCGACGCAGGCGGCGCGGCTGAACCGCTGGTCGCCCAGGACGAGCCGGGCATCCGCGTACCGCGTCACGAGCCAGGCCGGCTCGCCGTAGGGCAACTGGACGCGCGGCAGGCCCTCGTGGCCGCGCACCTCGGCGTACTGCTCGGACAGCTCCAGGCCGGCGGCTTCGTTGAAGGGATAGGCGGCGGGCTCGGTGGGGGTGACGGACATCCGGACTCCTCGTTCCTTCTCGTTCCTTCGCAGGGCGGTGCAGGGACGGTGCACGGTCAGTAAGGTCTCGCGGCAGTGCAGGAGCATGATGTAAGCAGGTGCTTACATCGACCGTAGGGCGGGACGGAGCAGGCGTCAACAGGGCCTGTCGGCCCGGCGCTTGAGGAGGAAACGGAATGACCGCAGAGAAGCCGGCACGCCGACGCGATGCCGAGGCCACCCGTAACTGCCTCGTCGAGGCGGCGGCGGAGCTCTTCGCCGAACGCGGCTACGACCGCACGACGGTGCGCGCGATCGCCGACCGCGCCGGTGTCAATCAGGCCCTGCTCTTTCGCTACTTCGGATCGAAGACCGCGCTCTTCGGCGAGGTCGTGGCGATGAACGGCCGTCGGCAGCTGGAGGAGACCCCCGCCGAGCACCTGCTGCAGACCGCCCTGCGCAACCTGCTCGCCCCTGACGGCACTTCGACCGCCGACCGCTCGCTCGAAGTGTTCCTGCGCTCCGCCGGCAGCGACGACGAAGCGGCAGAGACGAACCGGCGCCTGACCGAGGAGTACACCACGGCGCTGACCGGCCTCACCGACGCCGACGACGCCGAACTGCGCGCCGCACTGGTCCTCGCCTGGCTGCTCGGCATCGGGCTCACCCGCGTCGTCGTCCGCCAGGAACCCCTGGCCAGCGCCGACCCGGAGCACGTGAGCCGGCTGATGCTGGACGCGGTCCGCAGGCTTCTGGAACGGCTGCCGTGACCTATCCGGCTCCTCATGCGACCAGATACAGCCGGAGCCGCTTCAGTCCACCCACACTCGGGCCAGGCATCTATGGGTGTACGGGCCGGGCGAGTCGGTGAACGCGGTGCGGCCGTGCAGCACGACGGTGTTGTCCAGCCAGAGAAGGTCTCCCGGGCGCAGGGGAATGCGCAGGACGGTGCGCGGGTCGGACAGGATCCGGTCGACGGCGTCGAGGGCCGCCTGCTCGTCGGGGGTCAGGGGCGCGTCGGCCTCGTGCTGGGCGCGTTCGATCCCACGCCTGTTGTAGTGCACGCGCAGGTCGGCGCCGTGCCGCTGGAAGACGGGGCGGAGCCGGTCGAAGCCGGTTCCCCGGCCGAAACGGAAGTCCTGGTAGAGGCGGGGCAGGGCCCACGGGCTGTCGGTGAGCAGCCTGTTGTGCACGGTATGGCCGCTGGCCAGCAGCGTCTCCCCGCCTTGTGCCGCCTGTCGCACGCACAACAGCCCCAGCAGTCTTGGCGGACGGGGTGCCGGGGTCCGGTCGGTGTGCAGGGCCAGAGCGAGGTCGGTCTTGCCCAGCCCGGCGTTGTCGGTCACGGTGACGAGGTCACCGGGGTCCGCCGGCCTGGGAGTGCCCAGCAGGGCGGCGAGTTGCCGGCACCTTGCGACGCACTCCTGGTCGGCGCGGCCGGCCACCGGAAAGCCTCGGATCACGACGAACCCGCGGCCGTTCCGCAGGCGCTGGGTGACACGCCTGGCCAGGTCCGCCAGTGCCGTCCCGGAGCGTGCACCAGCGGGTCCCGTGTCTTCTCTGCGGCCGTCCAGTGCGTGCGAGCAGGCGGGCGGCAGTTGGAGCAGCCAGTCGGCTTCGCCGAGGGTGTGTCCGTTCCACGCCGTGGGTGCTTCGACCGGGGCGGGGTGGGTCATCTGCTCACCTTTCCGCGGCGGTTGCCTGCCGACAGGTTCCGTCACCGTCCAGGAACGTACCGGACGGTGGAGGCCGAGTGCAGCCCCCCGATGCGAACGCTGAATTCAGTGGAAGCCCCCGTCAGGACCCGACGTACGCGGCCAGATGCTCCCCGGTGAGCGTGGAACGGGCGGCCACGAGATCGGCCGGTGTGCCCTCGAAGACGACGCGGCCGCCGTCGTGGCCCGCGCCGGGGCCGAGGTCGATGATCCAGTCGGCGTGGGCCATGACCGCCTGGTGGTGCTCGATGACGACGACCGACCTGCCGGAGTCGACGAGCCGGTCGAGCAGGCCGAGCAGGTGCTCGACGTCGGCGAGGTGGAGGCCGGCGGTCGGCTCGTCGAGTACGTAGACAAGGCCATTGCCGCTCTTCTCGCCCATGTGCGCGGCCAGTTTGAGCCGTTGCCGCTCGCCGCCGGACAGCGTGGTGAGCGGCTGGCCGAGGCTGAGGTAGCCGAGCCCGACGTCGGCGAGCCGCTCCAGGATCCTGTGCGCGGCCGGTGTGCGGGCCTCGCCGGTGCCGAAGAACTCCTCGGCCTCGGCCACCGGCATGGCGAGCACCTCGCTGATGTCGCGCCCGCCGAGGCGGTACTCCAGCACCGACGCCTGGTACCGCCTCCCCTCGCACTCCTCGCAGACGGTGGCGACGCCGGCCATCATCGCCAGGTCGGTGTAGACCACGCCCGCGCCGTTGCATGTGGGGCACGCGCCCTCGGAGTTGGCGCTGAACAGCGCCGGCTTCACGTCGTTGGCCTTCGCGAACGCCTTGCGGATCGGGTCGAGCAGCCCGGTGTACGTCGCCGGGTTGCTCCGCCGGGAACCGCGGATCGCGGCCTGGTCGACGGACACCACGCTCGCGCCGGGCGCCCCCGACTGCCGGCACAGCGACCCGTGCACGAGCGAGCTCTTGCCGGAGCCGGCGACGCCGGTGACGACGGCGAGCACGCCGAGCGGGATGTCGACGTCGACGCCGCGCAGGTTGTGCGTCGTCGCGCCGCGGATCGGCAGCCTGCCGGTGGGCTTGCGCACCGTCTTCTTGAGGGCTGCCCGGTCGTCGAGGTGCCGGCCGGTGACGGTGCCGCCCGCCCGCAGCCCCTCGACCGTGCCCTCGAAGCAGACGGTGCCGCCCGCCTGGCCGGCGCCGGGGCCGAGGTCCACGACGTGGTCGGCGATCGCGATCACCTCCGGCTTGTGCTCCACGACGAGCACCGTGTTGCCCTTGTCCCGCAGCCGCAGCAGCAGTTCGTTCATCCGCTGGATGTCGTGGGGGTGCAGGCCCGTGGTGGGTTCGTCGAAGACGTAGGTGACGTCGGTGAGCGAGGAGCCGAGGTGGCGGATCATCTTGACGCGCTGGGCCTCGCCGCCCGACAGGGTGCCCGACGGCCGGTCGAGCGCGAGGTAGCCCAGGCCGATCTCCGTGAACGAGTCGAGGGTGTGCAGCAGTTTGGCGAGCAGCGGGGCCACCGAGGGCTCCTTGAGGCCGCGGACCCAGTCGGCCAGGTCGCTGATCTGCATCGCGCATGCGTCGGCGATGGTGATCCGCTTGATCTTCGACGACCTGGCCCCTTCACCGAGCCGGGTGCCGTTGCAGTCGGGGCAGGTGGTGAAGGCGACTGCTCTCTCCACGAATTCACGGATGTGCGGCTGCATCGCCTCCTTGTCCTTGGCGAGCATCGACTTCCGGATCCGCGGGATCAGCCCCTCGTAGGTCATGTTGATGCCCGCGATCTTCATCCGGACCGGCTCGCGGTGGAGGAAGTCGTGCAGTTCCTTCTTGGTGTACTTGCGGATCGGCTTGTCCGCGTCGTAGAAGCCCGACTCGCTGTAGAGCCGGTAATTCCAGCCGCCCGCCTTGTAGCCGGGGACGGTGATCGCGCCCTCGGCCAGCGACTTGGAGTCGTCGTAGAGCTGAGCGAGGTCGAGGTCGGAGACCGTGCCCCGGCCCTTACAGCGCGGGCACATGCCGCCGGTGCGGGAGAAGGTCGCCTTCACCGTCTTCTTCGTGCCGCGCTCGACCGTGATCGCACCGCTCGCCTTGACCGAGGGGACGTTGAAGGCGAAGGCGCTCGGCGGGCCGATGTGGGGTTTCCCGAGCCGGCTGAAGAGGATGCGCAGCATCGCGTTGGCGTCGGTGGCGGTGCCGACGGTGGAGCGGGGGTCGGCGCCCATCCGTTGCTGGTCGACGATGATCGCGGTGGTCAGGCCGTCGAGGACGTCGACGTCGGGCCGCGCGAGGGTGGGCATGAAGCCCTGGACGAAGGCGCTGTAGGTCTCGTTGATCAGCCGCTGCGACTCCGCGGCGATCGTGTCGAACACCAGGGAGCTCTTGCCCGAGCCGGAGACGCCGGTGAACACGGTCAGCCGCCGCTTGGGGATCTCGATGCTGACGTCCTTGAGATTGTTCTCGCGCGCACCGTGCACGCGGATCAGTTCGTGGCTGTCGGCAGCGTGCTGCGCGGGCGGCTTCGTGGCGGCCTTCTTCGCGGCCTTGCTCATGGTGTCTCCGTCCGGTGGATTTGCGCCCCGTCAGGGGCGCGGGGAACTGCGCGACCAGCCACGACTGGCCCGCAGTCGACGCACTGCCCAGGGGCCGGGGCGAAGCCCCAGTCGCTACTGCCGGGGCTGGGTGAAGCGGAGCATGTTGCCGGCCGGGTCGCGGAAGGCGCAGTCGCGGACGCCGTAGTGCTGGTCCATCGGCTCCTGGAGGACCTCGCCGCCGGCGGCCCGGATGCGCTCGAAGGTGGCGTCGCAGTCGTCGGTGGAGAAGATCACGCCGCGCAGCATGCCCTTGGCCAGCAGTTCCGCCATCGCCTGCTTGTCGGCCGGCGAGGCGTTGGGGTTGGCGAGCGGCGGCTCGAGGACGATCTGCACGTCCGGCTGCTCGGGCGACCCGACGGTCACCCAGCGCATGCCCTCGAACGCGACGTCGCCGCGCACCTCCAAACCGAGGGTGTCGCGGTAGAAGGCGAGTGCCTTGTCATGGTCGTCGACTGCGATGAAGCACTGGGAAAGCTTGATGTTCATGCCCCCGACGCTACGAGGCGGCGGCGGATTCCGCTTCTCCGATCCTGACCGGTTCGCCGTTCCTGCGCGGCCGCGTGAAGATCTTGGCGACGCACGCCGGGATCGCGGCCCCCGCCTCGTGGTTGCGGGCCCGGTAGGCGCTGGGGCTCTCGCCGACCAGCTCGGTGAAGCGCGAGCTGAACGACCCCAGCGAGGTGCAGCCGACGGCGAAGCAGATCTCCGTCACGCTCAGGTCGCCCCGTCGCAGCAGTGCTTTCGCCCGCTCGACGCGCCGGGTCATCAGATAGCTGTAGGGCGTCTCCCCGAAGGCGGCGCGGAAGCTGCGCGAGAAGTGCCCGGGCGACATGAGGGCGACGTTCGCCAGCGCCGGAACGTCCAGCGGCTGCGCGTAGTCGCGGTCCATCGCGTCCCGGGCGCGGCGCAGCCGCACCAGATCCTCCAGGTTCATGCGCACCAGCATCGCACGGCGGCGCCGGCCCGCCCCGGGACCGGACGCAGGCCATGGCGTGCCGGAAGCCATGGCCTGCGCTTGACGAGCCGGGCGCCGAGCAGGAAACTCACCGCGTGATGAATTATGGCGAGGGGCCCGCCCCCGCGATCTGTGCCACCGGCCTGACGGTCGTCCGCGGTGGCCGTACCGTCCTGCACGGTCTCGATCTCGACGTCCCGCGAGGTTCGATCACCGGACTGCTCGGCCCCAGCGGCTGCGGCAAGACCACGCTGCTGCGCTCGGTCGTCGGCGTGCAGCGCGTGGCCGGGGGACGGGTGGAGGTGCTCGGCAGCCCGGCCGGAAGCGCCGTGCTGCGCGACCGGGTCGGGTACGTCACCCAGGCGCCCTCCGTCTACAACGACCTCAGCGTCGCCGAGAACCTCCGCTACTTCGCGGCCGTCCTCGGCGCACCGCCCTCCGACCCCGACCGCGTGATCGCCCAGGTCGGCCTCGGCTCCCACGCGCACGCCCTGGTCGCCCGGCTCTCCGGCGGCCAGCGGGCCCGCGTCTCGCTGGCCGCGGCCCTGCTCGGCACCCCCGAACTGCTCGTCCTGGACGAGCCCACGGTCGGCCTGGACCCGGTCCTCCGCCAGGACCTCTGGCAGCTGTTCCGGCAACTCGCCGACGGGGGCGCCGCGCTGCTGGTCTCCAGTCACGTCATGGACGAGGCCACTCGCTGCGACCGTCTCCTGCTGATGCGCGACGGACGGCTGCTCGCCGACGACACCCCCGCGGAACTGCTGCGCAGGACCGGGGCGCCCGACGTCGACAGCGCCTTCCTCGCCCTCGTCGCCCAGGACCCGGGCGCAGCCGCCGTCGTCCCCTCCGGAGAAGCCTCGTGAACGCCACCCGCACCGTCGCCACCGCCCGCCGGGTCCTGGCCCAACTCCGGCACGACCCGCGCACCATCGCGATGCTGCTCGTGGTGCCCTGTGTGCTGCTCGCCCTGCTCCGGTACATGTTCGACCAGCAGCCCCAGCTCTTCGACCGCGTCGGAGCGGCGCTGCTGGGGATCTTTCCGCTGCTGGTGATGTTCCTGGTCACCTCGGTCGCGATGCTGCGCGAGCGCACCACCGGCACGCTGGAGCGGCTGCTCACCATGCCCCTGGGCCGGCTGGACCTGCTGCTCGGGTACGCCCTCGCCTTCGGCCTGGTCGCCCTGGTGCAGGCGGTGCTCGCCTCGGCGCTGACCCTCGGGCTGCTGGGGCTGAAGGTGGCGGGCCCGGCCTGGCTGCTCTTCGCGGTGGCGGTCGGCGACGGCCTGCTGGGCATGGCGCTCGGCCTGCTGGTCTCGGCGTTCGCGGCCACAGAGTTCCAGGCGGTGCAGTTCCTGCCCGCCGTGATCCTGCCGCAGCTGCTGCTGTGCGGACTCTTCGTCCCGCGCGCGAGCATGGCGGCCGTGCTGCGCTGGGTCTCGGACGTGCTGCCGCTCTCGTACGCGGTCGATGCGATGACCAGGCTGACCGCCACCACGGGCGTCGGCGCCCTGCTGGTACGGGACTTGGCCGTCATCGCGGGCGCGGCCCTGCTCGCGCTGGCGCTCGGTGCGGCCACGCTCCGCCGCCGCACGGCTTAGGGCTTGGAGCCAGCGGATTTGGCATACCGCGAAAATATCCACACCTTCCATGCGTGCGCCCTCACCTGCCGGTGATCTTGGCCAGTGCCCCCGCGTTCACGCGAGGGGTGTAGGCAATCCCAGGATTGCTCTGACCTCAGCTTGAGGACTGGTCTGAACTGTCCACCTCGGCCGGGTTATACGGGGTGCCGCTTGTTCTCGATGTACTGGCGTACGACGGTCAGCGGTGCTCCGCCAGAGCTCCCTGCGAAGGAGGAGTGGGACCAGAACCGGCCGTGCATGATGGCGCGGTTGACTTGGCCGGTGCACTCGAAGTGCAGGCGGCGGGAGGAGACGCCCTTGAGGCTGTTGACCAGCTTTGAGAGCTGGACTTTCGGTGGGTAGTGCACCAGCAGGTGCACATGGTCCAGCTCGCCGTTGAACTCTTTCAGCTCCGCCTCGAAGTCCTCGCACAGGTTACGCATGATCTCTTCGCAGCTTTCCAGCGAGGTGACACACACCAACGCTGGTACGCTCAACGAACCAGGCCAACGAGCAGGGTGTGGAGGGAAGTTGAAGCGTCAGCGTGGCCACAAGTCCCGGCTCTTCCTCACCCCCGCTCAGGAACTGGCCACAGAGGACCAGGGGCACACAGCCCGCACCATGTGGAACCTTATCCACGACTGGTGGACGATGCTCCCCAAGGACAAGCGGAACCTGGTCGCCGCCGATCAGGCGATACGCCAGGGCCGCAAAGATCTCACCTGGCTCGCCGCCCTTCCCGCCCAGGCCGCGCAAGCCGTCCTCAAGACGTACTTCCAGGCGTGGCGCAACTGCTGGGAAGGACGAGCCGACGAGCCGAACTTCAAGAGCCGCTTCCGGTCGAAGATGGCCATCGACATCCCCCAGGGCCGCGACCTTCAGATCGTGCGCCTGAACCGCCGGTGGGGCCGGATGTGGGCACCGAAGATCGGGCACGTCCTGTTTCGCTGGACCAAGAACCTCCCGGTCGGCAAACGCGCCGACAAGCAGAACAAAGTCACCGGTGCCCGGCTCGTTCGGGAAGCCGACGGCTGGTATGTCGTCTTCCGTGTCCAGACTGAGGTACCCGAGCCTGCCGGGCATACCGGGCCGGCTGTGGGCATCGACCGGGGCATCGCCAAGCCCCTGGCCCTCTCGGACGGCACGTTCCGCGAGCACGGCCCGTGGGCGACCGCCGGGGAGACCAAACGTCTGCGCCGCCTGGAGAAAGCCGCTGCCCGGAAAAAGCGAGCCCGCAAGCCGGGCGAGAAGACCAGCGCCCGTCTCAGCCGCACGTACGACCAGATCGCCCAGCTCCGCGCAAAAGCCAAGCGCCGAGCGGTCGACTGGCAGCACAAGACCACCACCGAGATCGCCGAGACCTTCTCGCGTATCGGGGTGGAAGACCTGGTCATCCCCAACATGGTCAAGTCCGCCAAGGGGACCGTGGAATCCCCCGGCAGGAACGTCCGCCAGAAGGCCGGACTCAACCGCGCCATCGCCGGGGAGGCATGGGGCCGCACGGTGACGATACTTGAGTACAAGGCAGCCCAGCGCGGTGGCATCGTCGTCAAGGTTCCGGCCCCGAACACCTCGCGCCGCTGCTCGGCGTGCGGCCTCGCCACCCCCGGCAGCCGGGAGACGCAGGCCCGCTTCGTCTGCAAGGCCGGGTGCGGGTACGAGGCCAACGCGGACACCAATGCAGCACGCAATATTGATCACGCCGCCGGATCGGCGGTGTCAGGACGTGGAGCCGGAGCCGATGGGCAGGCTACGAAGCGTCAACCAACCACTCAGCTGCACGCGGCCTGAGAAGGGATTCCGCCCCGTTCACGCGGCGGAGGAGATCAATGGTACGCCAAGTGGCACGGCTACGGCTCCGCCGAGCTCTCCCGCGACTTCGCGTTCCGGGCCGCTGCAACTGCGCCCCGCGGCAGCCTGCTCACCGTGCTCCCGCTCCTCGACTGGTACGAGGCCAACAACGACGAGGCGCCCGCCGAGGCCTACGGCTGGCCGGAGGCCACCGCCCTCGTCGACGCCGCCCTGGCCGACGTGGCGGCGGCCCGCCCCGACCACCCGCGGCTGGCCGAAGTCCGGCACCTGCTGGCGTACTTCCTCGCCAAGGCCGGCCGCCACGAGGCGGCCCTGATCCAGTTCCGGCTGGTGGACGGCCACGTGAACGCAGTGCCGTGGCGTTACTACAAGCACCCGGCGAAGGCCTTCTGCGCCGTCCGCGACAAGGCGCTCAAGGGGGCCCTGAGCGGGAGCCGCTCGTAGCTGCCCGTCCTTGACCGGCCATTGATGTGCCCGCCGTGCGGTATCGCACGGCGGGCACGGTCGTATCGGCTCAGCCGGTGAAGGCGGTCAGACCGTTGGGCGTTCCCCAGCCGGTCGGGCCGTCGTAGCCGGGCCCGGCGGTGCACAGGTAGGAGGGGGAGCACGTGGTCGTCGCGCCGTTGGTCACGTCGTTGAGCGCGCCCGTGTTCGCGTACGGGAACGAGGCGGGGTACGAGCCGGCGGACGGGGTGCCGGAGTCGGCGTACACGCTCGCGATGATCGGCGAAGCGGCGCTGGTGCCGCCGTAGACGCTCCAGCCGGAGCCGCCGTAGGTCTGGTACACGGCGACTCCGGTGGCCGGGTCGGCGACGGCGGAGACGTCGGCGACCGTGCGCTGGGCGCAGCCGCTGTCCGCCTGCCAGGCGGGCTTGGTGTCGTAGGCCGAGCAGCCGGAGCCGCCGCCCTCGGTGGCGCTGGTGGACCAGACGCTCTCGCTCCAACCGCGGCTGCTGGAGTCGCGCTTGAGGGCGGTGCCGCCCACGGCGGTGACGTACTGCGAGGCAGCCGGGTACTCGACGCCGTAGCCGCCGTCACCGGAGGAAGCGGTGATGGCGACGCCGGGGTGGTTGTAGTAGCTCTCGTCGTAAGAGGTGTCCGAGGCCGACTCGGGCCCGCCGTAGCTGTTGGAGACGAACTTCGCGCCGAGCCGCACGGCGGTGTTGACCGCTGTGCCCAGGTCGGCCGTGCTCGCGGTTCGCGCCTCGACGAGGATGATGTGGGCGTTCGGTGCGATCGCGGAGACCATGTCCAGGTCGAGGGAGATCTCCCCGGACCAGCCCGTGTTGTTGCGCGGGTAGCTGGTGCCGCCGTGCTCGTCGACCTTCTGGAAGCACCCGTTGCCCGTGGTGCAGGCGGGCAGCCCGTACTGGCTGCGATAAGTGGCCAGGTCCGACTCGGCGTTGGGGTCGTTGTAGGCGTCGACGATGGCGATGGTCTGCCCGCTGCCGCCGCCGGACGGCAGATTGTAGGCGCTCTGCAGGTCGGCGGGTCCGTAGCCGGAGGGGGTGGCGTCGGCGGTGACGCCGAGCGGTCTGACGTGCTGGCGCGCGTTGGTCACACGCAGGGCGTTGCAGGCCATGGCGCCCGGTGCGGTGGCCTTCGCGCAGGAGCGGACCCACGCGGCGCCGTGCGAGAAACCGGAGGCGGTCTGCGCTTCGGCGGGGGCCGAGGCGACGAGGCCGGAGAGGGTGAGCGCGGCGGCTCCGAGGATGGCGAGGGCGGTGCGGCGGGGGGCATCGGATCTGTGCCGTGCCGATATGCGGTAGCGCAACGTACGTCCTCCTGAGGCTGATTGACCCGGTGGGCGGGTTGCGCAGACCGTAGTTTTGTCGGTGAACGGTCAACAAGAGGAAGGGGTGGATCCTGGGGAATCCTTGATCGGTTCATGACGATCGGCGGGTGGATCGGCCCCTGCCTGTTGGCAGGCCCCCTGCGTCCCGGACCCGGTCGGGGTGGTGGAAGATGATCATCCGCGCACCGGACCGCTCCTGTGGCCCGGCGCGAACGTGAATTCTGGGACAGGCAGGTGGAAGTGACGCACCATAACCTCGATGGCCGCGGTTGCAGACCCGGACCCAGGGCGGCGGGCCACTGCCCCGCCCCGCGCCGCGGGCGGGCAGGGGGAGGCCGGTGAACCGGGCCCTGACCCTGCACGACGCCATCGTCGCCGGCATCGCGGTGGCCGCGGGGCTGGCCGCGGCGCTCGTCCTGCGGGTGATCCTGCGCTGGCTCGCCGAGCGGGCCCGCCGGACGCGGTGGAGCGGGGACGACATCATCGTGGACCTGCTGCGTACGTCCGTGCCGTGGGCCGCGGTCGCGGCCGGCGTCGCGGCAGGGGCCGCGGTCCTGCCGCTGAACCGCACCGTCGGACACACGGTCAACCAGGTGCTGACGGTCGTCGTGATCTTCACGGTGACCCTCACCGTGGCCCGCGTCGTCGCCGGGCTGGTGCACTCCGTGGCGCAGTCCCGCTCGGGCGTGGCGGGATCGGCCACGATATTCGTCAACATCACGCGGATCGCGGTGCTGGCGATGGGCTTCCTCATCGTCCTGCAGACGCTCGGCATATCCATCGCCCCGCTGCTCACCGCCCTCGGCGTGGGCGGCCTGGCGATCGCTCTGGCGCTGAAGGACACGCTGGCCAACCTCTTCGCCGGCGTGCACATCCTCGTGTCGAAGACCGTCCAGCCCGGCGACTACATCCGCCTCAGCAGCGGCGAAGAGGGCTACGTCGTCGACATCGACTGGCGCAACACCGTGGTGGAGCAGCTGGCGAAGACCTTGTCATCATCCCCAACGGCAAGCTCGCCGGCACGAACATGATCAACTTCAGCCGGCCCGAGCAGAAGCTGTCCGTCACGGTGCAGGTGGGCGTCGCCTACGACAGCGACCTCGAAGAGGTCGAGCGGATCACCATCGAGGTCGCCGAGGGCGTGATGAAGGACATCTCCGGCGCCGTCCCCGACCATGAACCGGCCGTCCGCTTCCACACCTTCGGGGACTCCCGGATCGGCTTCACGGTGATCCTCGGAGTGGGCGAATTTAGCGACAAATACCGCATCAAGCACGAGTTCATCAAGCGCCTGCACCAGCGCTACCGCGCCGAGGGCATCCGCATTCCCGCTCCGGAGCGGACCGTCTCGCTGCTGCAGGGGTGAGCCGAGTCAGCAGGCGGGGGCGGACGGCCCGCTCTGGCGGACGAGGTTGTCGTTGGACATCCAGCCCGAGGTGTTCGTGCCGGCCACACGGACCCAAGTCCAGGTGTTGCCGTAGGCGTTGACGACGGAGCAGTGGTACCAGAGCTTCGTACCGGACTTGGCCAGGGTCACGGAGGGGCACATCTCGTAGGGCCCGGTCTGTATGTGGTTGCTGCCGGCCATGAAGCCGTAGGTGCCCGGCTTCGGGTCCGCGTGACTCCAGCCCGTGCAACTCGTCGAAACCGGGCTCGGCTTCGCCTTCTGTGAGGGTGACGCGGACGGAGCCGCGCTGCTCGCCGTCGGGCCCGGTTGCTGCGACGGCGTGGCGGACGGCGAGTGGGTCACCTGACCGCTGGGGGAAGGGGAGTTGCCCCCGTGCCGCACTGCCCGCATCTCGCCACTGCTCGTACCGTCGTGCCCGCCTGCCAAGGCGTAGGTGATGCCGCCTCCGGCGATCACGACGGCGGCGGTCGACGCTGCGATCACGACACGGCGGCGTCGCCGCGCACCGTCGCCGGGCGGCGGGGGAGCCGGGGCCGGCAGGGGGACCGGCGCGGGGCCGAACCCGGGCCCGGGCGCGGGCGTTGAGACGGCGGTGGGCGTGCGGGGACGGTCGGGAACCGGAACCGGTGCGGATGACGCATGGTCCGCCGCCCCTCCCGCAGCGACCTGCTCCAGCATCCGCCGCGCCTGATCGGCGGTGGGCCGCTGCTCCGGCTCCTTCGCCGTCAGCGCCTGCAGCACCGGCGCGAGCGGTCCGGCCCGGCGGGGCTCGGGCAGCGGCTCCTGGACGATCGCCGTCAGCGTGGACCACACGGACGTGCGGCGGAACGGCGAAGCGCCCTCCACGGCCGCGTACAACGTCATGCCGAGCGACCAGATGTCGGACGCGGGACCGGGTTCCCTGCCCTGCGCCCGCTCCGGCGGCAGGTAGTCGAGGGAGCCGACGATCTCACCGCTGCGGGTCAGCTTGGCCATGGCCTCGTCGCCGGTGGCGTCCATGGTGGCGATGCCGAAATCGGTCAGTACGACCCTGCCGCCGTGCTCCAGCAGCACGTTGCCGGGCTTGACGTCCCGGTGCAGCACACCGGCCCGGTGGGCGGCGTCGAGTGCGCCCATCAGCTCGGCCCCGATGGCCGCGGCCTCGTGCGGCTCCAGCGTGCCGCGCTCGGCCAGCACGTCGTCGAGCGAGGGCCCGTCGACGAGCTCCATCACGATGACCGGCAGGCCCTGCTCCTCGGCCACGTCGTGCACGGTGACCACGCCACTGTGCCGGATACGGGCGGCGGCCTGCGCCTCCCGCTGCATCCGGGCCCGCAGGTCGGCCAGTTCGGACACGGAGGCGTCGGTGTAGGCCCGCAGGACCTTGACGGCGACCTCGCGGTTGAGCAGTTCGTCCACCGCCCGGGCGACCACTCCCATGCCGCCGCGGCCGATCACCGCGGTGACGCGGTAGCGCCCCCCGAGTACCTGTCCGACCAGCTCTCCGCCGTTGGCCTCCCCCGCTGTCACCGCATGCTCCGTTCCTCGTGCTCGATGCGTCCCGACATGGCGCGCACCAGGGTAGAGGCACGGGCCGGCACCGACCGGACCGGGCTGCCGTGAAAGGCCCGGCGGACGCACGAAACCCCGTCCTGCACTCCCACGGAGTGCACGACGGGGCCGGCGGTGGGGACTACTCGGACTCCGCGTCTTCTTCGGGGAGGATGAACCCCCGAACCGTGGCGGGCCGCCCATTCATGCCTTGAGCCGCCTCGGCTTGAGCCGTACGCATGGCTCGCACGAGCCCCTCGTACCTGGGGTCGATCCACTCGGTCACGTTGTACCTCCCGTGCCCGGCAGCGTACGGCGTTCGGCCTTTGCCAGTCAGGTGCCCGGCTTCTTTGGGATGGGCTGGATGGCGCACTCGGGGGCATGCTGGCAGTTCGCTGCCACGGGCACGCGCTCGTCACCGGGAGCGTGCCACAACTCCGCGTCCACCGGGAACCCGGCCTCCTCGATCATCGCCCGGGTCCGGTCCAGGATCTCCGGGTCGTAGTGAGTCGGGTCGTAGCCCGGGGAGTGATGAACGAATCCGCCGTGCTGCTCGCACAGTTCGGCATACACCCGTGTGTGCACGATCAGGGCGTGCCATCCCTCGTCGACCACCCTCGACGGCGCCAGGGCAACTTCGGGGAACCGGGCTCCCGTGACGACGAACTTCAGCGCTTCGTCCACGATCCGTTTGGCCGTCGGCTCCTGCATGCCAGGGTTGTTGTCGATGACGGTTGCGACGACACCCCCGAACGCTGCAGGAGTGAGTGATGCGCGTACGTCGTTCATCTGCGTACCTACCTGTTGTGACACGTCACAGACCCGTCCTGCGACTCCGCTCGTCGGCCTCGAAGACCTTGGTGCTCTGTTCGTCTTGAACCTGCGCCGCCGGACCCCGGTAGTCGGGGTACCTCGGGCTGCCGCACCGGCATCTCGGCCACCTGAGACTGCTGCCCGGAGCAAGGTCCGCACCCTCGGGACCACCTTCGGCAGCCTTGCCCACCAGCAGTACCCCGCCAACGCCGAAGGCCTCGGAGAGTTGCGAGAGGAAGCGCCTGCTTTCCCCACTGCTCATGCGGCCAGTCGCTCCGCTGTTGTCCGTCTCGCTCCCGCCCGTCATGCCCACCCTCCCGATCGATGCCGTGTTGATGCGGTGACCGTAGGAATCGGGGAGCGCCGAGCTCCACAAACTTGCACAGGCTTGCACACCAATTCGCTTGGCCCGTTGCGGTATTGACGCCATCTCCCCAGGTCGAAGAAGCTGGTGCAAGTCCTAGCAAGTGCCTAAGACCAGGGGGGCCTGCCATGGCCGTAGAGTTCGTTGGGATCGACCCCGACACCGACCGGGACCACTGCCCCACCGTGTGGGCGGACGCGGAAGCTCGGGAGATCTTGTTGCAGGGGTGGAAACCGACCCCCGAGACTCAGGTGGAGTGCGAGGGAGCCAGTCCCGCGAATGGTCCCGTGCCCGACAGTGAGGCCATCATCAGGATTCCGGCCCGGATGATTCCGATGATCAGGGAGGCGTGCGATGCCGTCGAGCGCGCCCAGCTTCGCTGAGCTGCTTGGCCAGTGCGAGCGATCCGCGGTCCACTTGGAACTTCGCGACTCCTACGCCACCACGGACCGGTTCGAGGCGTGGAAGCGTGGGGAGCGGATCAACTGGGAGGATCGCGAGTCCTGGTGGCATCCCTATGACCAGTTGACTGCCGACACAGTGGCCAGAGGCGTGGTGATCCGCAGGGCTCGGATGGTCTCCGAGCCGGTATCGGACTACATCAGGTGGGAGCACTACGTCACCCATGCCAACGTCACGGCCGGGGAGCAAGTGCGCTGGCTGCCGCGGCGGCGGGCCACGGTCATCCCCCTGCCGGGGAACGACTTCTGGTTGTTCGATGACGCGCTGCTCCGGGTGCACCACTTCTCGGGTGACGGCGTGGTGGTGGAGGACGAGATCACGGCAGACCCGGAAGCCGTGAAGCTGTGCTCCGCCGCCTTCGAAGCAGTCTGGGAACAAGCGATCCCGCACCATCAGTACAAGGTCTGACGAAAGCCGGCTCCATGCCCCCGCACCCCTCTTCACGTGTTCAGAAGGCCCGCGAGAAACTTGCGGGTCACCTGCGTGAGATCCGCAAGGACGCGGGGATCAGCGGGCGGGAGCTGGCTGCCAGGTGCAACTGGTCGGAGTCGAAGTCATCCCGGATCGAGAACGCCAAGACGCCTCCCTCCGACGCTGATATTCGAGCATGGTGCCGGGCCTGCTCCGCCGATGGGCAGGCCCCCGATCTGATCGCGGCCAACCGGCAGTCCGCCGAAGCGCATGTGGAGTGGAAGCGGCTTCAGCGGAGCGGCCTCCGGCATCTGCAAGAGACAACCGGGGACCTGTACCAACGGACCAAGACCTTCCGCGTCTACGTATCCGACGTGATTCCCGGCTTCCTCCAGATCCCGGGGTACGCCTCTGCGCTGCTGTCGTCCATCGCGGACTTCCGAGGCACCCCGGATGACGTGAGCGACGCAGTGGCGGCCCGTATACGGCGCAACGAGGTGCTGAACAACGGCGCACGCCGGTTCTCCTTCGTGTTGGAAGAGTCGGTCCTGCGGTATCGGGTGTGCAGTGCCCAAACCATGGCGGCGCAGCTCGGCCACTTGCTCGGGGTCATGGAACGTCAGAACGTCGCGGTAGGCATCGTCCCGTTCACGGAACAACGGTCCGTGTGGCCCATGCCAACCTTCACGATCTTCGACGACCGGAGGGTGCACGCCGACACTCTGGACGCCGCCTCCACGCTCACCCAGCCCAGCCAGGTCGAGCTGTACGCCCGCGCCTTCGAACGTCTCTCACAGCAGGCCGTACGGGGTGGGGCAGCCCGCGCCCTCATCGCGGACGCGGTGGCATGCCTGGGCTGACCAACCTCCTCCACAGCCACGCTTGTTCTGGCATACCGAGTATGTTTTTGAACTCGGTATGGTTATTGTGATGCCTGTGACAGGGCTTCGCGAGCGCAAGAAGGAACAGACCAGGCAACGGATCGCCACGGTGGCACTGCGGATGTTCACCGAGCGCGGCTTCGACGCAGTGACGGTCAACGAGATCGCCGAGGCCGCCGAGGTGGCCAAGGTGACCCTCTTCGCATACTTCCCGACCAAGGAATCACTCGTCCTCCACGGCGTGGGCGGCGACGACCTCGCCGGCATCGTCGCCCGGCGGCCGGCCGGCCAGACATTCCTGGAGGCACTACGAACGCACCACCTCGCACTCGCTGCCGGACAGCTGGTGCAGTCCGACCTTGACGCGCTGCTCGCGCGCGTGCGCGTGATCCAAGGCAGTCCGGCGCTGCAGAACGCGGCCAACAGTCTGCTCTACCAGCAGCGCCAGGCATTGGCACAGGTCCTGGCCGACGAGTACGGCCCCACGGCAGCCGCGCTCATGGCCGCCCAGATCGCCGCTTCCCTGCTCACCCTCCAGGAGACGTACTTCCAGCGGCTGTTGGGCGGCGCCTGCGCCGAGGACACCGCCCATGCCCTGGCCCAGGACGTGGAACTGGCCTTCGGCCTGCTGGAATGCGGACTCGATCGAGCGGAAAGGCACTGACGTGCGCGCACGCGGCATCAACTACGACACCGGGACCTTCCCCAGCCACCGACTCACCCGAAATACCTTCGACCCCGCCCAAGTCCGGCGCGACATGACAGTGATCGCCGACGACCTGCACTGCGACGCCGTGCGCATCTCCGGGCACGACCCCGAGCGGCTGAGCATCGCAGCCCGGCATGCAGCCGATGCCGGCCTCGAAGTGTGGTTCTCCCCGTTCCCCGCCGACCTTTCCCCGGAACAGATCCTGCCGTTCTTCGCCGACTGCGCACGGCGCGCCGAGGCCCTGCGACAGGACGGCGCGCAGGTGGTGCTCGTCACCGGCTGCGAACTCAGCGCCTTCGCCCATGGATTCCTGCCCGGCGACACCTATCGCGACCGCCTCCACGCCATGGCCACCGCCGACATGCAGTGGTGGGCCTCCCTCGGGCCGGTCCCCGAACGCCTCAACGCCTTCCTCGCCCAAGCCGCGACGACAGTCCGCGCCCACTTCGGTGGGAAGATCACCTACGCCTCCGGCCCCTGGGAACCCGTCGACTGGGACCCGTTCGACCTGGTGAGCATCGACGCCTACCGAACCGCACAGACCACCGACACCTTCCGCGCCCACCTGCGCGAGGCCCTCTCCCATGGCAAGCCCGTCGCCGTCACCGAGTACGGAACCTGCGCCTACCAAGGCGCGGGCGATCTCGGCGGCATGGCCTGGCAACCACCGCAAGGAGCAGTCCCGGACGAGGACGAGCAAGTGCGCTACCTCAACGAACTACTCGACATCTTCGAGGAAGAGAGCGTTGATACCGCACTGTGGTTCTCCTTCGCCAACTACGACAAGCCTCGTGACCGCGACATCGCTTCCTACGGCGTTGTACGCATGCTCGACGAGACCCGCTGGGAACCGAAAAGGGTGTTCCACGCCATGAGTGCCAGACATCAACGTCCGAACGGCCACCTCGACTCACAGTGACGCTCCAGGACTCCGACCGCTCCAGTCCGGCAAGTCCGTCGAGTCCAAGGGAATGGTCCGCTTCACGCCGTCCGCCGGTCAGCGCGGCCGAAGCGCGTCCAGCACCTGCTCGACGTCGTCGACGGTGTTGTAGAGGTGGAACCCGAGTCGGGCCTTGCCCGCTCGGGTGCTTGCGGTGACTCCCGCAGCCGCCAGCTTGTCGGCGTCGGCGTCCAGGGCCACGATGGCGCTGCCCCGCGCGGGCAGGCCGAGGCGTGTGAGAAGGGTGTCGGCCAGGCCCGCGCAGTGGGAGTGGACGGCGGACCGGTCCAGGGAGGCCAGGTACGGCAGGGCGACGGCCGCGCCCAAGTGGGCCAGCCAGACCGGGGAGAGGTCCAAGCGGCGTGCCCCCTTCGCCAGTCGCAGGGGCATGCCGTAGACGGTCTGCATGGGGACTTCCCCCGCGTACCATCCGGCGACGACCGGAACGGTGCGCTCAAGGGCCCGCGGGTGTACCGCTATCCAGGCGGCTCCGCGCGGCGAGAGCAGCCACTTGTATCCGGCGGCGACGACCCAGTCCGCCCAGTCCAGTCGAAGCGGCGTCCAGCCGGCGGCCTGTGTGACGTCCAACACCACGGGAACACCGCTGCGTTCGCGCGCCTCGCGCAGCGCGTCGAGGTCCACGCGGGTGCCGTCCGCGGACTGCACGACGCTCACGGCGGCCACATCGTGGTGGGGGAGGGCCGAGGGCAGCGCGTCGAGCTCCACCTCGGTCACCGTCACGCCGCGGTGCGCCTGCGCCGCGAACGGGAACGTGGTGCTGGTGAACTCCCCTTCGGCCACGAGCACCTTGGCCCCGTCGGGCAGACCGGCGGCGACCGGGGCCAGCAGCTGGGACACGGCCGTGCCCACGGCCACGCGCTCGACCGGGACACCGATGAGGTCGGCATAGCCCTGCCGGGACGAGGCCACCGCCTCGTCGAAGTCGTCCGGCGTATCGGCCCCGCGTCGCCACCGGTCCACACCGGCGGCCACGGCATCGGCGACCGCACCGGGCGGAATGCCGATGCTCGGCGTGTTCAAGTAGCCGCGAGGAACCTCGAATTCCGCTCCGAAGGCATTACGCATACCGCTCTTTCTACCAAAGCCGGTTCGGGGCACAGCCTGTGTCATCATGTGATGACATCGCTTGGTGACATGAACTGGGGGGCAACTGTGGAGTCCGGGGAACTACGGGGGACGACGTCCCCCTCCGCATGGCGGCAGCGGGCGCTGGTGCCCGTGCTCGTCTATCTGGGCATGGTCGTGGCCATGGTCAGCAGTCTCGGTGCGCCGCTGGTGCCGCGCATCGCCGTCGTCGACCACGTCTCGCCGGCCACCGCCCAGTGGTCGCTGACCATCGCCCTGCTCGTCGGCGCCGTCGCGACGCCCACCATGGGGCGCCTCGGCGACGGGCCCCGGCGCAGAGCCGTGATCCTCGGTGCGGTGGCCGTCGTGCTGGCCGGGAGTGTGCTGGCCGCGCTGCCGCTGGGGTTCGGTGCGCTGCTCACGGGCCGGGCCCTGCAGGGCGTGGGCCTCGGGCTGATACCGCTGGCCATCGCCACCGCGCGGGAGAGCCTGCCCGCCGAGCGCTCGCGATCGACGGTCGGGGTGCTGTCGATCACGCTGGTCGCCGGAGTCGGCCTCGGCTACCCGGTCACCGGGCTGCTCACCCAACTCTTCGGCCTCCACGCCGGGTTCTGGCTCGCGGCCGTCATCAGCGCCGTCGCGCTGGCCGCCGCCGCGCTCGTCCTGCCGCCGACGCGGCACCTGACGCCGCAACCGCTGGACGTGTTCGGCGCGGTGCTGCTCGGCGTCGCGCTCGCCGGGGTGCTGCTGGTCCTCGGCGAGGGGGAGTCCTGGGGCTGGGCCTCGGCCCGCCTGCTCGGACTGGCCGGGGCGTCGGTCGTCCTGCTGTTGTGGTGGACGGTGCACGAACTGCGCACCCCGCACCCCTTGGTGGACCTGCGGCTCGTCCGGCACCCGGTGGTCCTCACCGCCGACGTGACGGCCGTGATCGCGGGCCTGGGCATGTACGTCCTGATATCCCTGGTGACCCGCTACGCGCAGACCCCGGCCGCGACGGGCTACGGCTTCGGCGCGTCCGTCGTCGTCACGGGCCTGATCCTGCTGCCGTTCTCGGCCGCCAGCGTCGTCTCCAGCAAACTCGCCACCGTCCTCGCACGGCGGGTGTCCACCCATGCGGTGCTGCCGGTGGGCTGCACGGTGTCCCTGCTGGCCATGGCGGTCTTCGGCTTCGCGCGCGACAGCCTCTGGGAGCTGTTCCTCGCGATGGGCATCGCCGGGCTCGGCGTGGGCTGCACGTTCGCGGCCATGCCCGGCCTCGTCGTCGGCGCGGTCCCGGCGCACGAGACGGGCAGCGCCATCAGTTTCAACCAGGTCCTGCGCTGCGTCGGCTACTCCGCGGGCAGCGCGCTGAGCGCGACCGTCCTCCAGGCGCACACCCCCGCCGGCCGGACGCTGCCCACCGCCGACGGCTACCAGACCGCCGCGCTGCTGGGATGCGCCGTGTGGCTCGTGACCATCGTGGTCACCCTGGTTCTGCCCGCGCGCTCCCGAGCAGCAACGGTGCATGTGACGACGGGAGAAAAGGCGGGAGAAAAGCGCGCCGTCGGTGCGGCATCACACAACGACGACCCTGCGCCCGCGCCCGCCCCGGCCCGGTGCGCACCCGATGAGCGGAGATCCCCATGAGTCCCGAGCAGCAGGCACCGTCCGGAGGCCGGAAGTCGGCGGCGGCCGCCGCCCCGCAGCGGCGCCGCGACGCCGGCCGCACCCGTGAGCGGCTACTCGACGCAGCACGGGAGCTGTTCGCCGAGCGCGGCTTCGACCGCACCACGACCCGCGAGATCGGGGAACGCGCGGGCGCGGACCCGGCGTTGATCGCCCGCTACTTCGGCGGCAAGCCGCAGCTCTACCTCGCGTCGCTGCGTGCCGAGTCCGACCGGGCGGTCCCCGCCGACCTGCTCGACGAGGAACGGCTGCTCGGCCTGCTGCGCAGGATCACCGACCACGGCCCCGGGCCGGTGACCCGGGCCACCGTGGTGCCCTACAGCGACCCCGTCGTCCAGGAGGCCGCCCGCACCCAGCTGTACGAGCGGCTGGTCGACCCGCTGAGCGAGCACTTCGTCCAGGACGGCGTCCCCCGGGCGCAGTTGCGGGCGGAGCTCGCGGTGGCGGCGCTCACCGGCATCGTCCTCGCCCGCGACGCGGGCGCGCTCACGGAGCTCTCCGCCGCCGACCCCGGCGAACTCCTCGGCCTCGTCCGGACCTTGCTGGGCGCGGCGGCGCAGCCCGCCGACGGCGAAGCGGGCTGATCGAAAACCAGGTGCGGCTGTACGAGTCCGCATCCGATACTCGTGCCAGCTCACGGAGGGCGGGAGGAGGAGACCATGAAACTTGCCGAGGCACTGGCCGAACGCGCCGAGGCGACACGGCGCGTGGAGCAGTTGCGAGCGCGCGTCGTCGGCAGCGCGCGGTACCAGGAGGGCGAGACGCCCGCCGAGGAGGCATCCCGGCTGCTGGCCGAGGCCGGTGAGGTGCTGGACACCCTGGAGACGCTGATCCGGCGGATCAACCGGACCAATGCGGCAGTCCAGATGGGGGAGGACGGCACGCTCACCGACGCACTCGCGCGCCGGGACGTGCTGCGGCTGCGCCATGCGGTGGTCACCGCGGCAGCGGACGCGGCGGCGGGCACGGGCGAGCGGGGATACGGCCGGCAGCTCCGGTCCGAGCTGATGATGCTCTCCGCGCTCCCGGTCGCGGAGCTGCGTGCCCAGGCGGACGTCCTCGCACGGGAGATCCGCGAGATCGACACGCGGATCCAGCGGACGAACTGGGAGGCCGACTTGCTGGACTGATCAGCCAGTTCCGGCAAGTGCAAGCGCAAGCACAGGACGATGTGGAGCAGGTAGCAGCTCCGGAGGCGTGCACACACCGAGGGCCGGCGGTTTTCCGGCCCACTCCTGGCGCGTGAAGAGCAACGCGGGGGTTCGACTCCCCACCGACAACGCAGCTCAGCATCGCGTACAGGTAAAGGTGCACACAGCACAGCACATCACCACGTGCAGATCCGGGGCGGTGAGGGCGGGTTCGGGGTTTCCCACATCGCAGCGAGGGGGCGGGGCATGACCATGATGAGGACGACAGGGGCCCGGCTCGGGGCGGCGCTTTCGGTGACGGTGCTGGCCGTGCTGGCAGCCGGTTGCGGAACGCAACGGCCAGGAGAAGGTGCCGAGTCGGCGCGTGCCACGGCGGCGGCGGGTACGGCGACGGACGTCCCGTGCCCCGAGGAGAGTCCCACGCCGACTCGGCCGCCGACGATCCCGGACACGCCGCCCACCGACCACTATGCCGAGAACCACGGCTTCATGGTTCCCCTCCCGCTGCACGGCCGACGCCGCTGCGAAGGGCTGGCGGCCGTCGCACGCGTCAAGGCCGCGCTCGAACCCCTGCGCAAGCGCGGTGACTTCGCCCCGGAGAGCACACGCACCGCGCTCGGCGGCCTCGGCTATGCCGCCGGGAAGGTGCAGGCGTACCGGAACGGCCCCACTGGGGTCGGATTCCTCATCGACGCCTCGCCGTTGTGCGTGGAGGGCACGATGAGCCGCGACTCCACCCAGGCGGACGCCTTCGGCGGTTACCCCGACCACTCCGGCTGCGACCGGCCCGCCGGCGGCCACTGAACGCTGCCGTCCCCTTCCCGGTCGCGAACCCTCTCTCACGCCCTCGGGCTGCGCGTCAATCGTCTGTTGATGCCCGGGTGGTGCACTGCTCGGCGGTCACTCCGGCCACGAGAGAGGAAACGTTTCATGACCGTACGATCCACATCACTCGCGCACCTCCGCCAAGGGCACGGCCACGGCGCAGCCCGACGCCGCCGGCTCTGGGCCGCCGCCGGACTGGCGGGTGCCGTGACCGCGGGCGTGCTGGCGACCCCGGCCGTTGCGGCGACGACCGCGCCGTCGGCAGCGGGAGCAGCCGCGGACTACCCGTGCGACCCGTACCTGACGGCTTTCAGAGGCCAGACCGTCCGCGCGACGTGGACCTACCACATCGACGCCCAGGGACGGCCCGAATGGGCACGGGCCGGCATCCTGTCCGCCCGCACCTCCCCGCGCACCACGTGCGAGACGACGGTGGGGAACATGGGCGGCAAGGGTTATGACGGCGGCCATCTGATAGCCAGCACGCTCAAGGGCGTCAGCAAGCGGATCAACCTCGTGCCGATGCGGCACTCGGTCAACATCGGCATCTACAAGATGTTCGAGAACGGCGCGAAGAAATGCCTGAAGACCCCGGGCACGCAGGTCACCAACTACACCGCCTTGGCGCGTTACCCCGCAGGGCCGTCCGTGGTACCCGACAGCTTCACCATATCCATGCTGCCGAAGAAGAACGGCGTGGCGAACACGACGATCAAGCTGGACATCCCCAACAAGGATCTCGCCCCGCAGAAGGTTGCCGGACTCAAGAGAGTGCTCAACACCGGCCTTGCGGCGAACAAGTGCGGAACCGTCTCCTGAACAGGGTCTCCTGAACATGGTCAGGAGCGGGGGGTGCTGCCCGGAACGTTCCGGGCAGCACCTGCGTCGGCACGGGCGGTGCCCGGCAACGCAACGACGGCCATTGCCACCGCGATTGCGGCAGCCGTCGAGAAACGGGACGTTCGTCCCTTGGATATGTGAAGTCTCATCTGTTTTCCCCTCGTTTCCCCTCGCTGCATTCGCAGCGGGAACCGCATCCGGCCGTAATCGGCGGATGCGTCGAGTGAATTGGTACAAGAGGACGGTAGCGCGCAGATCGCCGACCTTCGGGAGGGCTTGGCGGCGACTTACGGGGCTTTAGCGAATACTCTTCCGGTATTTACGCGCCATAGTCGCCATGGGCTCTTCCCTGCCCCCAACCGCCTGAAGCTCCTGGCTTGTCAGCGCTGCAAGCCCGAGGACTACGAGGCCGGACGGAGGTACTGGAGCGGCCCCACGATGCGTGCGGCGATTCGCGGGTGCAGGAGTTGCAGCACGCTGGTCGGTGGCTTCCATCGCCACGCGTCGAGAGGCGATTCCCCGAGTTCGACCGCGCTGCCGGGCAGCGCCCAAGGTGCGCCCGGCTTCGCCGGGTGAGCGATCAACAGTCGGTCTTGGCGGTCCGTGATGAGCACGGAAGCCGTGATCGGGTGTCCCGGAGGCGGCGTGTTCGTCATGGCGCCAACCCCACCGACTCTCGCCGGTCCACGGCAGCGGTCGCCCCCATGCGGATGCGGTTGTGTGACAGCCCGTGGCCCAGGTACTCCTGCGTCGCCCTCTCACCGGCGTGCGGCGGGATGGGATCGAGTCCCAGCAGGATGCACACCGGGGTGCCCTCACTGACCATGCGCGACCATTCAGCGCCGACCGGTGGCAGACGCAGCGAATACGGGGCGCCTGCGATGGTGAGCAGAGCGCCCGAGACGCCCAGGAGTATCACGCGGTTGCCTACGTGGCGCAGGGTTTCGCATGGTTCGGTGAGGTCGAGCGCGGCGGACAGGCCGAGCATCTGCTGTTCGATGCTTTCGGCTGTCTCCCCTTGGCGACGGGCAGGCGGGTGTCCGATCAGCAGGAACGCCACGGGCCCGGCAGCGGTGTCTTCGACCCACGTGGACACCACCACAGAGCAGAGGAGACCGGGCGTGACGCCAGGGGCTCGGCCCGACGGCTCCATGAGTGTGCCATTCATCGTGTGCCCTCCTTCCGCACGTCCGACAGAACAACGAGCCGACGCACCACGAAGCGCGCAGGCGGCCGGGTACACAGGGGTGTCTCGCGGTTCTCCAGCACGATGGTGATCACTTGGCCGCCACCGGGTGGCTGCTCTCCCACGGGCGGTGTGCGCACAGTGCGGAACACGCCCTGGTCGAGGACGGCGTCGCCTTCCCGGATGCGATCGGCCCGTACAAAGGCGAAGTAGCGCGCTCTACGGTCTCTGAGTGTTCTTCCTGACGGCATGGCCCCAGCCAACCGCTCCTCACCCGTTCGAGTCGGGAGCCGGGGCGACGGCCAGTTGGGGGCCACTATGGGGGCCAGCAGCGGACTGTTGGGGAGGGCAACGGGTGGCCGAGACGGGCATCGGGGCACTGCTCGCTCAGTTGCGCGATGACCTTGGGTGGTCACAGCAGCGCGTCGCCGACGAGTACAACAAGGCCGAAGGCCGCTCGGCCATGACCGGCAAGGAGATTGGCCGGTACGAGCGCGAATCCCGCGTGCCAACCGACCGAACACGTGGCTTCCTTGCCGCAGTCTTCGGGGTCGATCCACTGACGCTCGACCGCGCGGCCGGCGTCACGAAAAGACGCAGGGCAGGCGGCCGGAGCCTCAGCTTGCCGACGCCCCCGGACCATGTTCTTGCTCCGCCTTCACGCCGCGCGCTGGCAGCGGACGCCTCTGCGTCAGCGAGGTTTTCGCGCTTCATCGCCTCGCGGAACACAGACGCTTGTGCGGTCGAACAGCTTGATGTCGAAGTCTTCTCCCTGGCCCGCCAGTACGTCAGTCATCCGGTCTCCGAGCTGTACGCCGGAATTCGCGGCCTGCGTGATGAGACGTTCGACTTGCTGAAGGGACGGCAGCGGCCACGGCAGACCTCGGATCTATACGTGACGGCGGGACGCCTGTGCGGACTTTCAGCCCACGTGTGCCTCGACTTGGGGGACTACACGTCCGCCATGGCCCACGCCCGCACGGCCTGGGCCTGCGCTGAAGAGGCGGACCACAACGGGCTCCGCGCATGGGTACGGGCGGTGCAATCGCTGATCAGCTTCTGGGACGGTGACCCGAGAACCGCCGCCGACTTCGCCCGTGCCGGCCAGTCCTTCCCCGCACCCGGGACCGCCGGGGTCCGACTCGCCAGCCTGGAGGCCCGGGCCCTCGGCAAGGCCGGAGACCGCGACGGAGCAACGGCCGCACTGCACCGAGCCGAGCGCGCACGGGACTTGCTGGGGGAGGGTGACGAGCTGCCCGGCATGTTCAGCTTCCCGCACGCCAAGCAGCTGACCTACGCCGGAACCACGCACCTCTCGTTGGGTGACACCGGCAACGTACGCCAGGCAATCAACTGCGCCGCCGCCGCTGTCGATCTCTACCTCGACACAGACGCCGACGATCGCTCGACCGGAGACCTGCTCGCGGCCCACCTGGACCTTGCCCGTGGCCACATGCTCGCGGGAGACACCGACGCGGCCGAGACCATGCTGACCTTCGTGCTCGACAACCCTGCCCCGCTCCTCTCGGCGAGCATCCGTCGTCGGCTGAACGGTCTCGGCAACGACCTCACGGCAGCCCAGTACCGTGGTTCGTCACACGTCGCGCACCTGCGCGAACGCATCCAGCACACGGCCAGGTCCACCGCATTGCCCGCCAACGACCCTCCGGAGCCGATGACGTGACCGACACACCTGTACAGCACGACGCCGCCGTCACCGACCGCTCGCTCCTGTCCGGCAGTGCCTACAGGAGCGGGCGGGACCTGTCAGCTCGGCAGTCGCTGTACCAATGGCAGTCACCGCGCTACGACCTGCCAGGTCTCGTGACGGAGCAACTGCGGGAAATCCGCGGGACGGTGGTGGACGTCGGCTGCGGAAACGGCAAGTTCCTCAACCGTCTCCGGCAGGACCGGCCGGACCTCCGGCTGCTGGGCCTCGACATCTCGGCCGGCATCCTCGGCGAAGTGCCCGGACCGGTGGCCGTGGCCGATGCCGCACGACTGCCGCTGCGCGACGCCGGCACAAACGCCGTACTGGCCCTGCACATGCTCTACCACGTGGAAGACATCCCCGCAGCGGTCACCGAATTCGGCCGGGTCCTGGCCGAGGGCGGAACCGTCGTCGCATCGACCAACGGCGACCACGACAAGGCAGAACTCGACGACCTTTGGCAGCGCGCATCCGGAGACGTCCTCGGCCGTGACCGAGGCCCGTCACGCATTTCGCTCAGTGCCCGGTTCTCACTCGAAAAGGCCCCGTCACTACTCGGCGCCGCTTTCAGCACCGTGCGCGTGGTCGAGCTGCCTGGGACCATCGCCGTGACGGACCCCGCGCCGGTCGTTGCGCACATGGCGTCGTACCGAGCATGGGCCGACCAGCACGAAGTACCCTTCGACGAAACGATCCAGCGTGCAGAGCGGATCGTCTCCCAACACATCGAGGAGAAAGGCCGATTCGAGATCACGTGCCTCGGCGGCCTGCTGATCTGCCGCCGCTGAGCTGATGACCTGGGCCACCTCTCGAATTCCCCGCCTCAACGGGAACCATAGAAGTCAGCCACAACGCGCTCGCACTGTGACGATCACTCGTCATATGTGGCTCCGGCAACCGCCAACCGGGCTCAACTGGCCTGAGCAGAGCCCGAATCAGGGACAGCGTCGGCCGGCCAGAGGGCGTCGGGGAAGAGGGCGTCGTCGGAATCGGTGTCGGGCATGAGGGCGGCGAGCATCTGTTGGGCCGTCTTCGCGTTGTCGACGGCCCGGGGCAGCATGACGCTTTCGTAGGCGTCGAGGGCCTCGTCGACGGTGCGGTGGCCGATGACCGCCTGGGCGAGTTCGGCGCCGTCGAGCAGGGCGAGGTTGGCGCCGACGCCGACGGGTGGCATCAGGTGGGCGGCGTCGCCGAGCAGGGTGATGCCGGGGACGCGCTGCCACGTATGAGGAACGGGAAGGACGAACATGGGCCGGTTGACGAAGCCGCCCTCGTTGTCGCGCAGGGCGTCCAGCAGGCTCTCGTGCCAGCCCTGGTACTGGGCGAGCAGGCGGGCGCGTACGGCTTCGGTGTCCGCGAGGTCGAGGCCGGCGTGCCAGTCCTGGGGGCCGCGGAAGAAAGCGTAGGCGCGGACGTGTCCGTTGCTGTTGCGCTGCAGGAAAAGGCTGCGGCGGCCCGCCTTCGCCGACATGGTGCCGTGGCCGACAAGGCGGGCGATGCCGGGGTGACGGTCGTCGACGTCGTTGAAGAGAGCTTCCACCATCGTGACGCCGGTGTAGGCGGGCTGGGCGTCGGAGAGCGCGGGGCGCACGCGGGACCAGGCGCCGTCGGCGCCGACGACCAGGTCGAAGTCCTCGGCGGTGCCGTCGTGATGGTGCAGGCGGACGGCGCCGTGGGGGAGCGGGGTGACGGACTCCACGGGGTGGCCCCAGCGGACCGTGCCGGGGGCGAGGGAGTCCAGCAGGAGGGCGCGCAGCTGGCCCCGGTCGATCTCGGGCCTGCTCAAGTCGCCCTCGCCGGCCTGGTCGTGACGTATGAGGGTCGCGTGACGGTCGTACATGCGCCACTCCTGGCTCTCGGGCCGGGAGAGGGCGAGGAACCGGTCGAACAGTCCGGCTGCGCGCAGGGCGACCTGGCCGGTGTCCTCGTGGATGTCGAGGGTGCCGCCCTGTGAACGGGAGTGGGGGTCGGTCTCGCGCTCGAAGACCGTGACCGGCAGGCCGTGCTGCTGCAGGATGCGCGCGCAGACGAGGCCGCCGGGACCGGCGCCGACGATCGCGATGCGAGGGGTCGTGAGGGTGGTGGACACGAGGGCCACGCTCCGTTCTACGGAGGAAGAGGGTGAGTGCCTGGGCTGTGCCCGGGGTTCCACAGAAACACAGCCGCTCCAAAAGTACAACTGCTCCGACTTTCCAGTCGATCCGTTTTGCGATCGAATCCGCACAAGGGGGTAGGGTGAGGGCATGACCGAGACGACGACGGGACGCCGCGAGCGCAAGAAGGCCCGCACCAGGCAGGCCCTGGCGGATGCCGCCATGCGGCTGTTCACCGAGCGCGGCTTCGACGACGTCGGCGTACGCGAGGTCGCGGAGGCGGCCGACGTCTCGCTGAGCACCCTCTTCAAGCACTTCCCCAGCAAGGAAGCCCTCGTCTTCGACCTGGACGAGGACGTCGAGAACGCCCTGGTCGCCGTCGTCCGTGACCGGGAGCCCGGTCTGTCCGTGCTGCATGCCTTGCGCGACCACATGGTGGACACCCATGCCGCCGTCCGGCCCGACGACCCCTTCTTCGTCCTCGTCGAATCCACCCCCGCACTGCGGGATCACGCCCGGCGCATGTGGTCGCGTCACGAGAAGACACTGGCCGCCGCCCTCGCCGAGGCCACCGGCCTCGACCCGGATGCCCCCGCCGTCACCGGCCTTGCCCGCTTCGCCCTCGAAGCCCCCGGCCTCGCCCGCGCGAGCGAGGATCCGGAGCGGACGGTGCGCGAACTGTTCGCGCTGTTGGAGAACGGCTGGGGCGCCACCCCATTGGCACAGGGCCAGGGCTGCGCCCCGTAGGGGCGCGGGGAACTGCGCGACCAGCCAGGACGCATCCGCAGTCGAGGTTCCCCCAGCTACCGCTGGGAGGTGCCCCCAGGGGCTGCGCCCCGGATCCCCGGGATGGTGCGTCGGCTGCGGGCCGGTGGGGGCTGGTCGCGCCCACGCGGCGGAGCCGCACATCAAAACAGCCCCACGCGCCTACGGGGCACAGCCCTGACGGTGCCCCGCCCCCAACCGCCGCACCCCCGGCGCCAGAAGCGCCCCCGTCGTCGCGAGGACGACCACGTCCGCGCACCCCAGCAAGGCCACGTCCGCCCCGGCCGCCGCGGCGAGCGGACCGGCCACGTACAGCCCCACCGGCGCGAACGCCAGGGAGCCGAACCAGTCGTAGGAGCTCACGCGCGACAGGGCCGCCGCCGGTATCTCCCGTTGGAGGGTCGTCGACCACAGCACCCCGAAGATGTCCCCCGACACCCCGGCGAGGAACGCCGCCGCTGCGGTCGGCCAGAGTGGTGCGTGCAGTCCCAGCAGCAGCATCGGCACCGCCGCCGGGAAGGTGGCCAGCACCGCGACGAGCATCGGGCGCCGTGGGCGCAGCCGTGCCGCCAGGGCGGCCCCCGCGATCGTGCCCGCCGCCTGGGCCGCCACCACCGTGGACCAGGCCCGGGCCCCGCCCAGGCCGTGCTCGCTCACCAGCGGGCCCAGCACCCCGGTCTCCGCGCTCATCGCCGCCACGACGAACGTGTACTGCAGCACCACCACCCACAGCCACTGATGCGACGCGAACTCCCGCCATCCCTCGCGCATATCGGACCATCCCGAGCTCCTGCCCGTCCGCAACGGCCGTGGCGTGCGCACCCGGATGCCCGCGATCAGCCCGGCTCCGGCGAGGAACGAGGCCGCGTCGAGCGCCAGTGCCCACCCTGCGCCCACCAGGGAGACCACCGCGCCCGACAGTGCCAGCCCCAGCAGCATGGCGGTGTTCATCCCCATGCGCAGCACCGCGTTCGCCTCCGTCAGCCGGTCCGCGGGCACGATCTCGGGGACCACGGCCGTCATCGCCGGGAAGAACAGCGCGGTCGCCAGCCCCGCCACCGTGGCGAGCCCGGCGAGCGCGGCCAGGGGTGCATGCCCCGTCAGCGTCATCGCCGCGAGGCCCGTGTAGGCGGCGGCACCGGTCAACTCCGCGGCGGCCAGCAGCCGGACGCGGGGGACCCGGTCGGCGATCACCCCGCCGACGAGGACGAACAGCAGCTGGGGGAGCGCCTGGCAGGCCAGGACCAGGGACAGTTCACCGGGCGTCGCCCCGGGCAGCCCCAGGACGGCGAAGGACAGTGCCACGCGCGCGAAGCCGTTGCCCAGCACGGAGACGGTGCGGGCCCAGGAGAGGCGGACGAAGTTGCGGTCCCGCAGCAGGGACGGGGGACCCGTGGGGTCCGCGGTCGGCCGGGACCGGAGGGAAGGGCGGCTCACGTCGTCAAGTGTCCGGCGGCGCACGGCGGACACGGCATCGGATACCGCCGCCGGAGGGCCCCGCAAGGTGGCCGGTAAATATCTGCAGGAACCGGAAATTCCGGAGATACACTCGACCACCGCACGCCCTCGGGGGACGGCTCAACTCGGCGAGCGATGCCGAGCCTGCCGGAAGGACGGAAGCGGGCCCATGGCGCCACGCAGGCGAGCTGTTCTGGACAACGCGATCGCCCACTACTACGACCGGATCCGGTCGGCGCTCGACCACGTCCGCGAGCACGGCACGGGTGACGACGGTGCACCGGAGCAGCGGCTTCCGCAACTCGACGCCACCACACGGGAGTTCCTCTCCGCCTCCGGGATCGCCTCCGCCGTCCTCGGCACGCACCACGGCGTGCGGCTCACCCTCCTCGACCTCATGCGCAACCCCGGCACCCGCACCACCAAGACCTTCGCCTCCCTGGTCATCGTGGCGCGCGCCGTGCGCCACATCCGCGAGACGGGGGAGCGGCTGATGCTCCTCACCCCGTCGTCGGCGAACAAGGCCACCGCCCTGCGCGACGCGGTGCTGCGCGCCGTCGACGCCGGCCTCGTCACCCGTGACGAGCTGCGCATCGCCTGCGTCGTCCCCCGGGAGTCCGTCGGCAAGGTGTGGCACTCCCGCCTGGCCGCCGATCCCGGACTGTGCGAGCGCAACCCCGTCGTCGTGCACGACGGCCCCGGCGCCGCCGTGAAGGCCCTGGCGCAGGAAGGCGCCGAAACCTGTGCGGCGGAGCTCCGGCGGGTGGCCGGAGTGCGCATCTGGCATACGCTCGACCTCGACAACTACCGTGCCGCGGACACCGTACGGGCCTTCTACGAGGCCGAGTTCCACCCGCTGCCCGACGGCAGGATCCGCTGGCACTCGCACGCCGTCTCCAGCGCCTTCGGCCTGTTCGGCCACCACCTGGGCACCCGGCTCCTCGCCGCGGAGCCCGGCGCGCGCGACGACCCGCCCGGCTATCTTCTCGTCCAGCACCTGCGGACCCCCGACATGGTGCAGGACCTGTACGCCGGCGCCGCATCACCCTCCTACCAACGACATCCCGTGAGCGGCCTGTTCGTCCAGAACGCCAACCCGGTGTTCCCCGCAGCCGCCTTCGACCCCCGCGAGAGCATCGACCCCACCTTCTACACCGAGCAGCCGGCCACGGCGCCCCGGATGACCGCGCTCATCCGGGAGCAGGGCGGCAGCGGCATCGTGGTCTCCCTCCACGAGTGCCTCGGCCGCTACGCACAGGTGCGCGCCCTGGTGGCGCAGGCGGACGTGCACCTGCCCGCGGATCCCCGGAAGTTGCGGGAGTGGTCGCTGGTGATGGTGGTGACCGGCACGCTGCTCGCCGTCGAGCGCGGACTGGTCCGCGCCGACGAGGTCGTCCTGCACGGCTCCGGCTCGTACGACGCCGACGACTACACCCCGCTGCCCCCCGACGCCCTCCGGCCCGCCGAGCAGCTGACGGGCCTGGCCGAGGTGCTGCACAAGGCCGCGGGCGTCCAGGACACGTGAGGCGGCCGGATGCGCACGGGAGTCGTCATCCTTCCCGAACACCCGTGGCCGCAGGCCCGGGAGATCTGGCAGGGCGCCGAGGAGGCCGGCTTCGACCACGCCTGGACCTACGACCACCTGACCTGGCGGTCGCTGCGCGACGCACCGTGGTTCGGCTCGGTCCCGCTGCTGGCCGCCGTCGCCGCGGTCACCCGCCGGATCCGCATCGGCCCCCTGGTGGCCACCCCGAACTTCCGGCACCCCGTCGTCCTGGCCAAGGAGCTGATGACGCTCGACCACATCGCGGGCGGGCGCATCACCGCGGGGATCGGCGCGGGCGCCGACGGCTTCGACGCACAGGCCCTGGGTGGCCCCGTGCTCCCGCCCCGTGAACGCACCTGCCGCTTCGAGGAGTTCGTCGAACTCCTCGACCGCCTCCTGCGGCAGCCGGCCGCCGACCACGACGGCGCGTTCTACGCCGCCCGGCAGGCGCGCACGGTGCCCGGCTGCGTCCAGCGGCCGCGGATCCCCTTCGCGGTCGCGGCGACCGGGCCGCGCGGCATGAGCCTCGCGGCACGCCACGGGCAGGCCTGGGTCACCGCGGGCGACGCGACCCGGCCGCCGGGCGAGCTGCCCGCCTCCGACGTCCTGCCGCTGCTGGCACGGCAGACCCGCGCCCTGGACGAGGCCTGCACGCGGGCGGGCAGGGACCCGGCGAGCCTGGACCGCATCGTCCTCGGCAGCCGCCTGCTCCCCGGCCTGACGGACTCGGCCGACCGGCTCACCGCCTTCGCCGCCGACTGCGCGGCGCTGGGCTTCACCGACCTCGTCCTCCACCGGCCCCGCCCGTCCGGGGTGTTCGCCGGAAGGGCCGGGACGTTCGACGCGGTCGTCGCGGCCGCCCTGCCGCACCTCGCACGGCTCCGGCCGGCGCACGACGGGAACGGAGGCACCGCCGGTGGCGACGCACCACGATGACGACTACGGCAGGACGTTCGGCGACGTCTACGACGACTGGTACTCCCTGGACTTCGACGACGGCGCAGGGGCCGTCGAGGTCCTGTCGCGCTACGGGCGCGACGGCGGCGCCCTCGAACTGGGCGTCGGCACCGGCCGCATCGCCATCCCCCTCGCCGCGCGCGGCATCAGCGTCCACGGCGTCGACACCTCGCCCGACATGCTGCGGCGGCTGCGCGCCAAACCCGGTGCGGAGCTCGTCCGCACCGAACTCGCCGACATGACCGACTGCGAGCTCGGCCGCCGCTTCGCGCTCGTCTACTCCGTCTTCAACAGCCTCTTCTGCGTGCCCGATCAGCGCCGCCAGACCGCCTGCTTCGCCGTCGCCGCCCGTCATCTGGCCGGCCCGTGCGGGCGCTTCGTCGTCGACCACCAGATCCCCGACGCCGTCGGCAGCGGCTCCTCCGTACGCCACCTGCACGCCGGGCCGGACCGCTTCCGCTTCTCCGTGGTCCACTGCGACCCCGTCACCCAGATCATGGAACGCCAGACCATGGTCGTCGAGAATGGCGGCGTCACCCCGTACCGCTCGGTCATCCGCTACGTGTGGCCGTCCGAGATGGACCTGATGGCCGCGGCCGCCGGCCTGACCCTCGAAGACCGCTGGCCGGGCTGGCAGGGCGGCACCGTACGG
This sequence comes from Streptomyces sp. NPDC002536, assembly GCF_053594995.1. Taxonomy (NCBI): domain Bacteria; kingdom Bacillati; phylum Actinomycetota; class Actinomycetes; order Kitasatosporales; family Streptomycetaceae; genus Streptomyces; species Streptomyces sp. NPDC002536. Next base: position 11,958 of record NZ_JBSFWU010000003.1, on the reverse strand, counting down.
CCCGACACCCGGCGCTGCATCTCCGTCTACCGGCCCGTCACTCGGGGGACGTTGTGAACTCCCCGGCGCCGCCCCGCGTCCCGCTGCCCTCCCGCACCGCCCTGCACGCCCGGTACGCGTGGGACACCGGCCCCCGCCTGGCCCCCGTCCGCTGCGGCTGGGACGGTGTTCGCGGCCGCCACCGGCCCGTGCGCGCCCGATCGCTGCCCGCCGGGCCCGTACGGCTGAGCTACGCGGGGCTGGGCGAAGGACCGCGCCACGTCCTGGAGTTCCTGCGGCAGCAGGGCGTCCCCACCACGGCAGGCGGCACCGGCGACGCGCCCGCCGACATCCTGCTGCGCGGCACGACGGCCCGCGCCGTGCCCGCCCTGCCCCCGGCCACGCTCCTGCTGCCCTTCCGGGTGCGCCTCGTCGTCCCGGTCGGCAAGGGCACCGAGGCACTGCGCGCGCGGATCTCCCGGCGGGAACGGCGCAGCTTCGCCGCCCACCGCAGGGAACGGGGCTGGACCTGGGAACGGGCCACCGGCCCCTGGGCGTTCGACCACTTCTACGAGCGGATGCACCTGCCGACCATGCGCCGCAGGCACGGATGCGCGACCCGCAGCCTCCCGCCCGACCTCGCCTACGAATGCCTCTTCCGGCGCGGGGCGCTCTTCTTCGTCGTCGAGAACGGCACCCCGGTCGCCGGAGTGCTGTGCGCCCGCCCGGCACACTCCCGGACCCTGACCATGCGGCTGCTCGGCGTCCTCGACGGGGCCGAGGAGCACTACGCGAGCGGCGCCGCCAGGGCGCTCACGCACTTCGCCCTGGAGTGGGCCTGCACGCACGGGATGACGCACGTCGACCTCTCGGGCTGCGAACCGTTCCTCAGCAAGGGCATCTTCCAGTTCAAGCAGCGCTTCCACCCCGAATGCCGCCTGCCCGCCGACCACTTCGGCGGCAAGCGGCTCGTCCTGCGTGTCGTCCGCGACACCCCGGGCGTGCGGGACTTCCTCGTGACCAACCCGGTCGTCGCCCTCGCGGCGGGAGGCTTCGGGACGAGCGGCTTCGAGGCCCTGTACTTCCACGACGCGGACCGGCCGCCCCGCACCGACCTGGCCTGGCAGTGCCCCGGCATCCTCCGCGCCCGGCACCTCGGCCTGGACGCCTTCCTGCAGACGGTTCCCCGATGACGGGCCATCATCCATGGTTCGGCACCGACGAGTTGCCACCACCTGCCGGGATCGGCGCCGAGGAGCTTCGGCAGACCTTCGTGCACGCGATGCGCGACGTGGGGTTCAACGGCGCCCAGGTCGCCACCCGGCCGCTGACCGTGCCGCCCGCCTCGGCCGCCGAACTCTACGCGGCCTCGGCCCGGTTGCTGGCCCTCCTGCGCAAGGCGGTCCTCGCCGCCGGACCCGGCCGCGCGGAGCGCATGGCCGCGCTGGCGGTGGACGAGACCCTGCACCCGCTGTTCACCGACGACCGCAGTGAGGAGCGCCACTGTGCCTGCATGGCCCGCCCGGATGTGGTGATCGGGCCCGACGGGCCGCAGTTCCTGGAGGTCAACGTGGGCGGCGCGGTCGGCGGCGCCGTGCACACCCATGTCCTCACCCGCACCTGGCGGCGCCTGCACGCCGACGGCCCGGACGGCGGGCGGCTCCCCTTCCGCAGCCACTCCCTCTTCGCCGAGCGCAGGCGGCTCTTCGAGGCCGTCTGCGCCGAGCTGGGCGCCGAACGCGGCGTCGCGCTGCTCGGCACCGTCCGCGACCTGCCGGGCGTGCACGGCACCCGCTACTTCGACCTGGAAGTGGACCACCTGCGGCGGCACGGCTTCGCCGCCGAGTTCTTCGAACCCGAGGACCTGCACCACGGCCACGGCGCCGGCGGCCGCTTCCGGTACCCCGTCGGGCTGCGGCACTTCACCGTCGCCGAGTGGCGGCACCACGGCATCGACCTCGCCCCGGTGCGCCGCGCCCTCGACGCCGGGTGTCTCTTCCTCGCCCCGCAGACCGCCTATCTCGTCTCCAACAAGAAGGTCCTCGGCTGGGTTTCGGAGGGACGGCCCTGGATGACCGGCGCGGAACGGGAGTTCGTACGCCGCTACCTGCCGTGGACCCGGGTCACCGGGGACCGCGAGGTCGTCTGGCGCGGGCGGACGTACAGCCTGGGGGAACTGCTGCTGGGCAGGCGGGAGTCGTTCGTGCTGAAGAAGGCCGTGGGGATGTGCGGCGACGGCGTGCTCCTGGGCCCGTCGACCGATCCGGCCGTCTGGGCGGATGCCGTCGAGTCGGCCGTGCGGGAGGAGGACAGCGTCGCGCAGGAATACGTCGAGCCCGGCCGCTGTGCGGCCGGGCTCACGGACGGAACGGAGGCGGGGACGTACGCGACGACGATCGCCCCGCTCCTCGGCCCGTACATCGTCGCCGGCCGGCCCGCCGGCTGCCTCGTCCGCTTCTTCGCCTCCGGCGAGAGCGGGATCGTGAGCATGTACGGGCACGGGGCGTTGGTCAACGTGCTGGTCGGTTCCTGACCGGCTCGTCGAGCGAGCTCAGGTCGTGGGCGTAGGTGCCGACGGCGTGCGCGATGACGTCGATGTTGGTGTCGAAGGCCTTCAGGTCCAGGTTGCGGAGGGTGTCGCCGGCGGCGTGGTAGTGGGGGTCGTAGGCGGTGCCGGCGGTGCCGCCGTAGCGCTGTGCCTGCTCCTTGGTCTTGATGCCCTCGGCGCCGGTGAAGGTGCCGCCGGCCGGGATGCCGGCCTCGATGAACGGCCCGTAGTCGGACCGGCCGTCGAAGTCGGTGCCCTCGTGCGGCTGGTGGCGGCGGTCCAGATAGCCGTTGATCAGCCGCTCGATCTGCGCGGAGCCCTTGGGGCCGGGGCCCGAGCCCTTGTGGTCGGAGTCGTCGCCGTCGTAGACGAATTCGACCGGGTTGGGCGAGGCGATCATGTCGAAGTTGAGGTAGAGGGCGATCTGCTTGCGCTGCTTCGCGTCGAGGTGGGAGACGTAGTGGTCGGAGCCGAGGAGGCCGAGTTCCTCGCCGGACCACCAGGCGAAGCGGACCTTGTTCGCCGGCTGCCGGCCGGGCTTGCGGGTCTCCTTCGCGAGCTTGAGGGCGACCTCCAACAGGCCTGCGGAGCCGGAGCCGTTGTCGTTGATGCCCGGGCCCGCGGGCACCGAGTCGAGGTGGCTGCCGAGGGCGACCACGTGGTCGGCGCTGCCGCCCCTGGTCTCGGCGATGACGTTGCGGGTCTGCTTCCTGGAGTGCTCCTGCCGGATGTCCAGGTGCACCGTGACCCCGTCCCGGGCGGCCGCGGCCAGGGCCTCGCCGTCGGCCTTGGAGACGCCCGCGGTGGGGATGCGGCCCTCGGCGGGGCTGCCGAAGGTGCCGTGGACGGCGTCCTGGCCGTCGTTGTTGTAGACGACGGCGCCGACGGCACCGGCCTGCGCGGCGGCGGCCTGCTTCTCGGCGAAGGTGCAGCCGCCGCGCTCGACGAGGGCGATCCTGCCGGTGAAGACGCCGGAGGCGTAGTCGTCGGCGGAGCAGCCGGGGTCCTTGTCCGCGCGGGCGACGGCGACGGGGGCGTCGATGCCGCCCGCGGGCGTGGACGGCGAGAAGGTGAACGCCGACACCTTCAGGTCGCGCGGCTGCGGGGAGACGACCGAGAGCTTCTCGGTGAGCGTCTTGGCCTGCCAGATCTCGAAGTTCTGGTACGAGACGTCGTAACCGGCCTTCTGCAGCAGGGAGTGGACGTAGGCGGTGGAGGCCTCGTGGCCGGAGGTGCCGGCGGCACGGTTGCCGCCGTTGGCGTCGGCGATCTGCTGGAACTTCTGCAGATGGCGGTAGGCGCTCCGGGCCGAGGACGTCCGGACCAGGGTGTCCGCCAGCTGCCGGGCCTGTCTGTGCTGACGGTCCGCCGTCGTGGGACGCGCCTCGGCGGACGGGGCGGCGGCGAGCAGCAGGGGGGTGGCGACGGCGGAGGCGACGAGGGCCGCTATCGCCCGGCGGCGGTGGGGTACGCGCACGGGGGTCCTTCCGGGCAGGGGATCACCGCGACCGGGTGCGCCGCGGCTGGAACCGACCGTACCCAGATGTGTGTAGGCCGCAGCCGGATTGGGGGCGCCTGACACGAGATCGCCACATGGCGGACACGCTCCGCGTCACGGAGGGGGGACAACCGGGTCTGCCGGTGCGCTCCGTCAGGGGCGCGGGGCTGTTGACATATGCGGCTCCGCCGCGTGGGCGCGACCAGCCATCGACGGCCCGCAGTTGACGCACAACCCCGGGTACCTCGGCTGCAGGCGCGTCGTGGTTGCTCGCGCAGTTCCCCGCGCCCCTGACGGGGCGAGGTTACGGTGCCGCCTGCCCGGCCCCCTCCGTCAGCAGCTCGACGAGGCGGTCGGTGAACGACGTGCCCACCGGCTCGCGCCGCACCAGCACGCGTATCCACAGTGCCCCGGCCATGGCGTCCACGAGCGGCGCCGGATCGAAGTCCGGCGGCAGCTCGCCGCGTTGCACGGCGCGCTCGAAGACCGGCTGATGGCGGCCGAAGCGGTCGTCGAGGAAGGAGACCACCAACTCCCGCATCGCCTGGTGGCGTACCGCCCCCACCAGGGCCGACTCCACCACGGTACGGCGCCGTTCGTCGCTGAGCAGCCCCTGCACCTGTCCGGCGATCGCCTCCAGGTCGCCGCGCAGGCTCCCGGTGTCCGCGTCCTCGAACTGCATGGCGGGCGCGTGCAGCAGGGCGTCCCGCAGCAGTTCGGACTTCGAGGGCCACCAGCGGTAGATCGTGGTCTTGTTCACCCCGGAGCTCCGGGCCACGCCCTCGATCGTCAGCGCGTCGTAGCCGTGTGCTGCCAGGAGCCCGAGGGTGGCCGTGAAGATCTCGGCCTTGCGGCGGGGACCGCCGCCGGCCGGTGCCGGGTTCCTGGTCATGGCTGCGCGCTCCGTTCTCGGTTCGACGGTCGTATGATAGCAACGCACCGTTGCGTTGCCTTGTGGTGGAACAGCCGGCACTCGGGAGACGGAGACACGATGACGAACGGGTTGAGCCAGGCCCCGGGCCTCCCCGGGATGTGGACGGCAGGACCGGACGACGCCCCTCCGCTGGTGCTCGTCCACGGCGTCTGGCTCTCCGCCCGGATGTGGGACCCGCACGCCGCCCGGCTCGCCCCGCGGTTCCGCATCACCGCGCCCGACCTCCCGGCCCACGGGGCCCTGCAGGACCGGCAGTTCACCTTGGAGGATGCGGTGGCCCGCGTGGACGCCGCCGTCTCGGAGGCCTCCGCGGCGACCGGGCGGCGCCCGCTGGTCGCCGGCACCTCCCTGGGCGGATATGTCGCCCTCGCCTACGGTGCGGCACACCCCGACCGCACCGCCGCGCTGCTCGTGCACGGCGCCACCGCCCGGCCGGAGGGCTTCACGGGCCGGGTGTACCGCACTGCGGCCCGCACCTTCGAGAAGCTGGGCCCGGAGCGCACCACGCGCCTCGCCGACCGGGCGCTGCACCGGCAGTTGCCGCCCGAGAGTTACACGGCCGTCGTGTCGGGCGGCCTGGCCGTCCGCGGCTTCTCGGAGGTCGTCGGGGACCTCACCCGTCGGGACTTCCTCAAGGTCGCGGCCCGCGTCCATGTCCCCCTCCTGCTCGTCAACAGCAGGAGCGATCTGCTGTTCCGCGCCCAGGAGAAAACGTTCTTGCGCATCGTGCGGGAGTCCGGCGGCCACGTCCGGCTGTGCCACGTGAAGGGGGACCACGCGCTGCCGGCCCGCGACCCCGGGGCGTTCGTACGGGTGCTGGAGCGGGGTCACCGTCATCTGTCGGAGGCGGTGCCGACAGCGTTCGGGCGCCCGGTCCAAGATGGTGGTGGCCGCGGCGGGTTGACGCCCCGTCGGGCCCCGCGCCGGTGACGGTCCCGCTGCCCGCGGCGCGAAAGCATCGAAACATTATTGCTGGATTGCGCAAAGGTGCAATCATTGCTGCGGGGCGCATGTCGATGCGCCTGGCTCGATGAGTTCCCCGGTCGACGGCGGAGAGGTGCGCGGCATCCGGAGCGACCCATGTCGGGCGAATACGGGCGAAGGAAGGTGCCGCAGGTGCCGCGGGGCAGCACACCGTCAACAGGCAGCAGGAACATCCGGATCGGCGCGGCCGTGGCCGAGATCGAGGGCCTCTACACCGCGCTGCGGTCCGCGGGCCAGGGCGGGCACCGCGACCGTCTCCTCACGGAGCTCGCCCAGGCCGGGCGGCGCCTGACGGACCTGGCCCTGAGCCAGCCGCCGGACCGGACCGTCATGGTGCCGTCCCGCTCGCGCTGGCGCCGCCGCCGGGTCCTCGCCGCCAAGGGGGCGGGCTGGATCGCCGCCCGGACCTCCCGCCGGACGGGCTGATCCCGCGCCGGCCCGTCCGGCATAATCGGCAGTCGAGGAGGCCAGGTGAGGACGAAGCGCGGTGCCCGATGGGCCATGGCAGCAGCGGTCGTGTGTGCCCTGACGTCATGTTCCGGCCATGATCCAGCACCTGCGTCGTCCCCGGCCGCCGGCGCGAGCACCCCGTCGCCGAGTGCGGACCCCGGCAAGCCGCGGGCCAACGAGGATCCGTCCCACTACGCCGCGCCCGTCGCCACGTACGCGGCGCAGGCGGGGATCCACCCGCAGCTGCTGATGGCCGTCCTCTACAACGAGTCCTACAAACCCCACGACCCCGACTTCCAGCGCGCCTGGCAGAAGATCAAGCCGGACGCCGCGTTCGGGATCGCCAACATGCACAAGGCCGCCTTCGACGAGACCAAGCAGGGACGGGACTTCGCGCACCGCGACTGGCAGGAACTGCCCGACGACACGAACCTGGCCATCGAGGCTGCCGCGTGGTTCCTGCACGACCTCGCCGGGCAGCTGCCCGCCCACTGGTCCGGCTCCTACACCAAGGACGAGCTGCTCGCCCTCGGCTACAACGCCGGCGGGGGCAACATGGCCGCCTTCGCCCGCGGGGCGAAGCCCGGCGCGGACGCGCAGACGTATCTCGACCGGCTCCGCACCAACTGGTCCACGGCGGCCGCGGCCCTCAAGAAGTCCTGAGAAGTCCTGAGAAAGTCCTGACGGCACGGCGGCGGACGCGGAGTGCGGCCGTCCGGCGACGGAGCGCACTCGGTTAGCCTGAGGGCACAATGAACTGCTTCACGACGCCCTGGGGCGAACTCGACCTCGCCCGCTTCCCCGAGGACCCCCGCGACACGCTCCGTGCCTGGGACGCCGCCGACGAGTACCTGCTGCGGCACCTGAAGGGAATCGACGCGGACCCGGTGGACCTGTCGGGCACCGTGGCCGTCGTGGGCGACCGCTGGGGCGCCCTGGCGACCGCACTCGCCGCGCACCGCCCCGTGCAGATCACCGACTCGTACCTCGGACAGCAGGCCACCCGCGCCAACCTGGCCCGCAACGCCATCGCCCCGGACGCGGTGCGGCTGCTGACGACGCAGGACACCCCGCCGGACCGGATCGACGTGCTGCTCGTGCGCGTTCCCAAGAGCCTCGCGCTCCTGGAGGACCAGCTGCACCGCCTCGCCCCCGCCGTCCACGAGGGCACCGTCGTCGTGGGCACGGGCATGGTCAAGGAGATCCACACCTCGACGCTCCGGCTCTTCGAGCGCATCCTCGGGCCCACCCGGACCTCCCTGGCCGTGAAGAAGGCGCGTCTGATCTTCTGCACCCCGGACCCCGCGCGCACCCCCGGCACCAACCCCTGGCCGCACACCTACACCCTGCCCACCGGCATCGGGGCGGCCTCCGGGATGACCGTCACCAACCACGCGGGCGTCTTCTGCGCCGAACGCCTCGACATCGGCACCCGGTTCTTCCTGGGCCACCTGCCGCACCGCCAGGGCCCGGACCGCGTGGTCGACCTCGGCTGCGGCAACGGCGTGGTCGGCACGGCGGCGGCGCTGGCCAACCCCGCCTCCACGGTGACGTTCGTCGACGAGTCCTTCCAGGCGGTCTCCTCCGCGGAGGCCACCTTCCGCGCGAACGCCGGGGCCGCCGCCACGGCGGAGTTCCGGGTGGGCGACGGCCTCGCGGACGTTCCGGCGGGCTCGGCGGACCTGGTCCTCAACAACCCGCCGTTCCACTCGCACCAGGCCACCACCGACACCACGGCCCGGCGCATGTTCGCCGACTCCCGCAGGGCGCTGCGCCCCGGCGGCGAACTCTGGGTCGTCGGCAACCGCCACCTCGGCTACCACGTGACGCTCAAGCGCATCTTCGGCAACTGCGAACTTGTCGCCGGCGACCCCAAGTTCGTCGTCCTGCGCGCCGTCAGACGCTGACCCCCAACTGCCGCAGCAGGCCCAGCCGGTCGTAGGTCCACCAGGCCTCCTCGATCCGGCCGTCCCGGAAGCGGAACTCGGTGACACCGGTCATCTCCACCTGGCGGCCGGTCGGCGGGACGTCCATGAACGTGCCCCGGTGGGTGGCCCGCCAGGTCCAGCGGACGCAGACCCGGTCGGCCTCGGCCAGCTCGCTGTCCAGCGTGAACCGGAAGTCGAAGGCCTGCCGCCAGTCGGCGATGTCGTTCTTCAGCGGCTCCGTGCCGATGACGCTGGCGGCCTCCTTGCCGACGTCGTGGTGCCGGTAGTCCGCGAGGAACAGCTCGTCGACCAGGGAGAGGCGCCCGTCCGTGGCGACCTCGTCGAAGAACCGGCGCGCGGTCGCCTTGTTGAGCCGGTCCTCCCGGACCACGTCGAGATCCGTGAACGTCGGCATGCCGTCGCAGAGCGACACCATCTCCTCGAAGATCCGGTTGGTCTCCGGGAGATTGGAATTGCTCATGGCCTTTTCGTAGGAGGGGAATTCGATGATCTCCACGTAATGGTCCGGTTCCGTGTGGTCCCGGCCGACGAGGGAATGGGTGGCCGTGCGCTTCCCCTCGGTCTGCTCGACCCAGGCGTCCAAGAGGCGGTTCATCTCGGAGTATTTGCTGGTTCTGCAGTCGATTACCTGGACGAATGTCATGACACATCGCCTCCCGAGGTCCATTCCAGCCTAGTGCCGCGGCACTCAGACCTCCAGTTCGCCCTCGATCCGCCTGAGCTGGTGCCGGGCCATCGCCAGATTGGCGCGTTTGGCGTCGAGCACCAGGTAGAGGAAGAGCCCGTTGCCGCCGCGCCCGGTCAGCAGCCTGATCAGGTGGTACTGGCCGCTGAGGGTGATCAGGACGTCCTCGATGGTGTCCTGGATGCCCAGCATCTCCATGGTCCGCAGCTTGGCCCGCACCACGTCCGTGTTCCCTGCGGCGGCGACGTTCAGATCGAGCGACTGCGAGCCGCCCAGGGTGCCCAGCGCCATTCCGCTTCCGTAGTCGACGAGGGCCACGCCGAGGGCTCCCTCGATCGAGCTCATCGCGTCCTTGAGGGCCGTTTCGGTGTTCAGCACGGTCAATTCCCTTTCCGGGTTCGGTGTTTCCCGGCGGCGATTCCGCCGGAGAAAGACGGGTGGCATGGGGACTGGAATTACGGTCGTCCGCTCACGCGTGCTGCTCATGCCTGGCGTTGACGCTCCAGCGCGCCGTCGACCAGGCCGGCGATCCGCGGGCCCGCCCTGCGGGCCTCCAGGTTCAGCCGGCCCACGTTGGCCTCGGCCGACGCCAGCAGCGTCAGCACGCACGAGGGCCCGGCCGCATAGGTGGCCACGTAGCCGCGCTCGCCCGAGACGAGCAGTTCCCGGAAGCCGCCGTGGCTCACGGCCTCCGTCAGCCGGGCGCCCACGCCCAGCGCCGCGGCGGTCAGCGCCGCGAGGCCGTCCGGCTCCAGGTCGCTGACCACGTGCGCGATCACCAGCCCGTCCGTGCTGGCCACCAGCGCACCGGTCAGGTGCGGTACCCGGACTCGTAGTCCCTGGAGCTCGGAGAGCACCTCGGGTGCGGCGGTCATCGACTGTCTCCTTCCGGCGAACTGCCTCAGGGCGCGCCTCATCATGAGATCGGTGCGACGGGGGTCACGGACCGGGTCACAGGGCCTCCAGTGCGTCGCGGATCCGGTACAGCAGGGAGATCTCCGGAACGGCCGGGCCCGCGGCCCGGGGCACGGGACCGCCCGGCGCCGGGTCCGCCGCCTCCGGGGTACGGACCAGCCCGGCGGCCGCCAGCCGCCGGACGTCGAGCAGCGTGGCGAAGGCCGAGCGGCCGAGGGCCCGGGCGATCTGCAGCGGGGTGCGGACGCCGTCGGCCGCCGCCAGGACGGCCCGCCGCCCGCACGTCGGCTCGTCGCAGCCGGCCCCGCCGGCCCCCGCGCCGGGGGCAGGGACGACCGGGGCCACGTCCACCTCGGGCCGCGGCCAGGCGAGTTCGAGCAGCGTGCGCCGCCGGCCCACCTCGCGCTGCAGGAGGGACACGGACACGGGCCGCACCGGCCCGAACCAGTGCCGCGCCTCCTTCAGGAACCGGTCCGGCGCCTGCTGGGAGCGGTCGAGCGGGGACAGGACGAAATAGGCGGCGTCGAACAGCGCGCTGAGATGGCACAGTTCCAGCTCGCCCCGGCTCAGCCGGCCCTGCTCGACGAGGAGGCACCCGGCCCGGTGGTCCGGCCCGCCCTCCTCGACCGCCTCCTCCCACTCCCGCGCCGACAACCGCCCTCCCGCGGTGAGCCGCCACCCCACGTCCGGCACCGCCGGGCTCTCGGCGTGCACCACGGCGCCGTCGGCGAAGTAGAGGGCCCCCACCCCGCCGTGCAGCGCACCGGTGGCACCGGTCGCGGCGAGCCGGGTGAGCACGGCGCCGGGCGCGTCGGCCGTGCTGCCGGTCATGCCGGCACCAACCGGGCGGTGATGTTCTTGAGCCGGAACAGGGCCACCGCCAGATTGGCCTCGGTGCGGTCCAGCCACAGGTAGAGGAAGACGCTGCTGTCGAAGGAGGTCTCGACGAAGCGGATCAGGTGGTAGCTGCCCTGCGCGGTGACGATCACATCCTCGACCGGCCCCGATCCCGATCCCGGCCCCGATCCCGGCCCGGATCCCGGTCGCGGGCCGGCCGCGGCGGTGAACGCCCCGCTCTCGAAGGCCAGCCGGGCCAGCTCGGCGGCCTCCGCCGCCGCGGTCTCGTGGTCGCGGCCCGGTCCGTCGCCCGCCGCCCCGAGGGCCAGCCCGCTGCTCCAGTCCACCAGGCTCGCCCCCCGGGCCCCCGGGATGGTCATGGCCTCGGCTAAGCACCCGTCGATACCGGTCACACGATCCTCTCCCGATTACCAGTGGCGTGCCCCGTGCGACGGAAGGTAACCGATAAAAGCACCCGGACGTGAGGGTTTTGGCATTTTCCTCCGGCACATGTGCCCCGAGTGATAGGCGGCAGGACCGCCCGGTCCGGAGTCCGTGCAGGTCGCGTAGGGTGGCGGAATGACGACCCACGCCGTCGAAGCCGCCGCCGTCGCCCTGCATCAGCGCACGTGGACCCCGATCCCCGAGGAACTGGCCCTGGCCAGTGAGTTCTTCGCCCGCCGCGAGCAGCTGGAGCAGCGCCTGCTGCCCGGAATGCCCGCCTGCCGCAACCCGCAGGGCTGGGTGACCCAGCACGTCCTCTGGCTGGAAGACGCCGCCCGCGTCGCCGACGAGCTGCTGGCGCTGTGGCGAGACTATCTGCCGGGCAGTCACATGATGGTGCTGCTGCAGGCCTACGCGGACCACGCACGCCGGGTCGTTCCGCTGGCACAGCAGCTGTCCCAGGCGTGGGCGACGGAACGACCGGGTGCCTGCTCGCACCAGGAGACGGTGTGGTGGGAGGACTGGCACCTTCCTGCCGAGCAGCGGCGGCAGTTGGACGAGCTGACGCACAGCACGATCGTGATCGGCTCGGTGATGGTGTCGGCCCTGTCACAGGCCGGGTACGCCCCGTAAGGGGCGCGGGGAACTGCGCGACCGGCCACGACGCGCCCGCAGTCGAGGTTCGGGGGGGGGGGCCCCCCCCCCCCCCCCGGGGGGGTTAGCTACTAAAAACGA